>JACRMK010000031.1 GCA_016235055.1 Chloroflexota bacterium
GCGCTTTGCGTGCTTTGCGGTAAATCTTTGACGGAGAAAACGACGTGCAAGACTACTTGAACTGGCTGGAACTGAGCCGCCGCACCTTGCTGCACAACCTGTCGGCCGCGCGCGGCAACGGCAGCACGGGCCTCAGGCGCATCAAGATCGAAGAGATCGCCGTTTGAGATTCAACCGCAGAGAACGCAGAGGAAAACAAAGACCATTTAACCGCGAAGGACGCAAAGAGCGCAAAGGGCGACTTGATAGCTGAAACTGCCAGTCACGCTCTCGAGAATATCGCCGGTCGTTCTGCATACAACTTCGACATCCCTGCGGACAGTTACCATATCGCTTTTCTCTGCGTTCTCTGCGCTCTCTGCGGTTTGCTTGTATTGCTTTGCGCGCTTTGCGTGCTTTGCGGTAAATCTTTGACGGAGAAAACGACGTGCAAGACTACTTGAACTGGCTGGAACTGAGCCGCGGCGCGTTGCTTCACAACCTGGCCGCGGCACGCGCGCTGGCCGGAACGGCGCGGATCATCGCCGTCGTGAAAGCCAACGCGTACGGCGCGGGCGCGGTCGGCGTGGTGCGCGTCCTCGAACAGGCCGGTGTCGACGCATTCGCGGTTGCGACGGTCGCGGAAGGCGTGGAACTGCGGCAGGCCGGCATCGGCGGCCTGGTGCTCTGCTTGACGTACTTCACGTCGGACGAGGTCGATGCCATCATGGCGCACGACCTGACGCCCGCCGTTTTCACGAGCGATGCGGCGCAGATGGTGGCCGACGCAGTGCGGCGAAACGGCCGGCGCCAATCGGTGTGGGTCAAGGTGGACACGGGGCTGAACCGGCTCGGTGTGCCGCACGCCGATGCCCCTGCCTTCCTGCGCGCCATCCTGGCGGAGCCGAACCTCCAACTTACTGGCGTGTTCAGCACGATCGCCGAGACACCGGAACGTGACGCGCGTCAGCTTGAGCGAATGCGCGCACTGCGTACGCTGCCAGAACTGGCCGGCGTGCCGTTCAGCCTCGCATCGAGTCACGCGCTGATGGCGATGCCGGAAGCCGCGCTCGACGCGGTGCGGCCGGGGATCATGCTGCTCGGCTTCGAGCCGAGCGAGCGCGAGCGGCTCGACATGCGGCTCGTCGAGCAGGCGTCGCTGCGGTCGATCGCCACATGGAAAGCGCGTGTCGGGTACGTCAAGCCGGTCGTGCGCGGCGACCAGGTCGGCTATGGCGAGCGTACACCACTGAAGGCCGATTCGACTATCGCGACGCTGACGGTTGGTTGGGCCGACGGCTACCCGGCGCGCATGAGCGAGGGCGGCTGCGTGCTGGTGCGCGGCCAGCGCTGTGCGGTGCTGGCCGTCAGCGCGAACAGCACACTGGTCGACGCGAGTATACCCGGCGCGGCGCTTGGTGAAGAGGTCGTGCTGATGGGCACGCAGGGCGATGCGCAGGTCACGCCGTACGAGCTTGCAAATGCGACCGGCAGCGTCTATCGCTTGCTCTGGCCGATCCCGCGCGAGACGCCGCGGGTGTGGGTGACGTGAAACGCCCGACGGCGCGCCTTGCCAACGCCGCCTATGTGCCGTGGCGGCGCGCGCGGCAGGCGGTGCAGATCATCGCGCTGGCCATGTTCCTCGGCCTGCTTGTCGTCACGCGCGGCGGGACGTACCCTGATGTGCCGCCCTCGCTGTTCTTCCGGCTCGATCCGCTCGCATGGCTCACCTCGCTCATCGCCGATCGCCAGTGGATCG
Source organism: Chloroflexota bacterium (assembly GCA_016235055.1). Classification (NCBI taxonomy): domain Bacteria; kingdom Bacillati; phylum Chloroflexota; species Chloroflexota bacterium. The sequence continues at coordinate 1,739 of JACRMK010000031.1, forward strand.
GCACGATGGCATGGGCGCTCGCGACAGTCGCTTTGACGGTGCTCGCGGGGCGCGTTTGGTGCGGCTGGCTCTGCCCGCTCGGCACGACGCTCGACGGAGTTCAACCGCCACGCCGCTGGTGGCGGCATCGTACGCAGCCGGACGAGCGCTGGCGGCTCGTCAAGTATCTCATGCTGATCGCGATGCTCGGTGCGGCCGTCGCGGGCAACCTGACACTGATGATCTTCGATCCGATCAGCCTGCTGACCCGCGCCCTCGCCTCGTTTGGTCTGCCGGCGCTGAACCAGATACTGCTCGCGACGGAGCGCGCCCTGTACGCGGTCGAGCCGCTGCAGCCGACTATCGACGCCGTTGACGCGGCGCGCGCGCCGTGGTTCCCGACGGCCGCGTTCAATCCGTGGGGCGTGCTGGCGTTCAGCTTGCTTGTCGCCATTGTCGCGCTGAACTGGCTGTCGCCGCGCTTCTGGTGCCGCTACCTCTGTCCGCTTGGCGGCCTGATCGGGCTGATCAGCCGCATCGCCATCGTGCGGCGAGTCGTCGCACAGGAATCGTGCAAGGTCTGCCTGCGCTGTTCGCGCGAGTGCCCGACCGGTACGATCGACTCCGAGGGCAGCTACCTGAGCGACCCGGCCGAGTGCATCGTCTGCCTCGACTGCATCCCGGTCTGCCCGGTAGCGGGCGGCCAGCAGTTCGCGCCGGTGCGCGGCATCGCGCCCGCGCAAGGCTATGACCCGCAGCGGCGGCAGGCGCTCGGCACAATCGGGCTGGCATTCGCCGGCGCGGTCGCGTATCCGCTGTTGCCGGATGCCCTGCGACGCAGCCCGTACCTGATCCGGCCGCCCGGCGCGCAGACATCGGCTTTCCTCGGCGCGTGTATCCGCTGCAGCGAGTGCGTCAAGGTCTGCCCGACGTCGGGACTACAGCCGTCAATCTGGGAAGCGGGATTGGATGGCGTTTGGACTCCGACGCTGGCGCCGCGCACCGGCTATTGCGACTACTCGTGCAACGCCTGCGGGCAGGTCTGTCCGACTGGCGCGATCCCGCCGTTGGCGCTGGAGGTGAAGCGCACGCAGGTGATCGGCAGGGCGGAGATCGACCGCGAGCGCTGCCTGCCGTGGGCGAAGAATTCGCCGTGTATCGTCTGCGAGGAGATGTGCCCGCTGGCGCCGAAGGCGGTCGAACTTGAAACGGTCACGGTGACGGACGCGGCCGGTCTCCGCATCGAACTGCAACGTCCGTCGGTGATTCGCGATAAGTGCATCGGCTGCGGCATCTGCGAGACCAAGTGCCCGGTGGATGGGACGGCCGCGATTCGCGTGAGCGGCGTGTAAGCAACGTAACCAACAGGAGCAGTTTATGAACGAGCAACCGATGGAGCTAACCACACCTGCTGAACCGTCTCAGGACGACCGCATCATGGCGGCGCTGGCGCACGCCACCGCGCTGGTGCCGATGATGGGGCTTATCGTGCCGATCGTCATCTGGGCGACGCAGAAAGACCGCTCCCCGTATCTGCGCTTCCAGGCGATCCAGGCCACAGCGTACCAGATCGCCATCGTCGTTCTGTCATTTGCAGGCATGTTCTGCTATTTCTGCTCGTTCTTCGGCACGTTCGCCCTGACGATGGGCGGCGTCGCCCTGTTCGGCGACAAGGGCGGCGAACTGCCGCCCGTCGTCGGCTTCGGCATGCTGGCGCCATTCATCGTCTTGCTTATTTATATCGGCAGCCAGGTAGCCATGGTCGCATACGGTATCCTCGGCGGCGTGCTGACGCTGACGGGCCACGATTTCCGCTACGTCTGGCTCGGCCGGCGCGTTGAGGCGTACCTGGCGCGACAAAGCACAACGGGCTAAGCACTCGCTGGCGACGATTAGGACGCGTATTTTGTTGCCTGCCCTGCCCGGACGTGATAGAATAGGGCCGCACAGGGTTGCGCGTCACAGATCTTCGCGTCAGCGGCCTATAGCATTCCGCTTCGCTTACAAAGGAGGTGCGTCGACTGCATTCCACACGTAACGAGCACGATCATTTCAGGTTGTGCCCCCGCTCGCTGTTCGCCTGGCGAGGGGTTTCACCCCATGTCATGGATTCCATTGGAGGAGCTTTATGAAGCATAATCGCCCGTTGTTGTTGCTCGCCCTGTTGCTTGGCGCGCTGATCGCCGCCTGCGCGCCGTCGCCCACAGCTGCTCCGACCACCGCCCCCGCAGCACCCACGGCCGCGCCAGCCGCTGCACTGAAAGGCGAGTTGAACGTGATGTGCACCCCGCAGCAGGAGTGGTGCGAGGGCATGAAGAAGGAGTTCGAGACCAAGAATCCCGGCGTCACTGTCAACTTCATTCGCCTGTCCAGCGGCGAGTCGCTGACCCGCCTGCGCAACGAAAAGGCGAACCCGCAGTTCGACATCTGGTGGGGCGGCCCCATTGACTCGTTCATCGCCGCGAAGAAGGAGGGCTTGCTCGACCCGTACAAGACCGCCGGCCAGGCCAACATCATCGATCCGAAGCTGATGCTCGATCCCGACAACCAGTGGGTCGGCATCTACGTCGGCTCGCTCGGCTTCGCCACCAACACGAAGCAGAGCGCGATCAAGCCGCCCACGTCGCTTGACGATCTGATCAAGCCGGAATTGAAAGGCCAGATTGTCATCGCCCACCCGGCCTCGTCCGGCACCTCGTACACGTTCCTATGCACCGTCCTGCAGATCAAGGGCGCGCAGCCCGGCTGGGACTACATCAAGAAGTTCGGGCAGAACGTCCTGCTCTGGACGAAGAGCGGCGCGGGGCCGGTCCAGAACGTCGGCAAGGGTGAGGCGGCCGTCGGCGTGGTCTTCTCGCACGACATCGTCGCCGGCATCGAAACCGGCCTGCCGCTGGCGTTGACCTTCCCGTCGGAAGGCACCGGCTATGAGATCGGCGGCATGGGCATCATCAAGGGCGCCAAGCACCCCGATCTGGCCAAGGCGTGGTATGACTGGGCGATCCAGCCGGCCACACAGGAACTGGGCAAGAAGTACCATGCGTACCAGGGCCTGACGGTCAAGGGCGCGACCCCGCCCAAGCCCGAGCTGCTGTCGGTCAAGCTCATCAACTACGACTTCGACTACTGCGGCAACAACAAGACGGCGTTCGTCGATAAGTTCTCGAACGAAATCGCCGCCGCGTCACTGGCAAAATAGACACCGCCTGCATGAGGCCCCGCGCGCGGGGCCTCATGCATTGCCCCACACTCTATGAGCGCTCAGACCGGCGGCCTGATCCCCGACGCATTCGTCAGACGCTACCGCGAATTTCGGTTGATTGCGCGCGACCCGGTCCTGCTGGGCGGCCTGCTCGTCACCGGCGCGTTCATCCTGGCCTTTGTCGTCTGGCCGCTGGCGCGGGTCATCTGGCAGGGCTTCTTCACAATGGAAGGCACGCCCAGCCTGCTGTTTTTCCAGCGCTACCTCGACCCGACCTACGCGCTCCAATACTGGCAGATCTTCTCGTGGACCATCCAAATGGGCGTGCTGTCGGCCATCGGCAGCACGGCGGTCGGCTTTCTGTTTGCGTATACGGTCGTGCGCTGCAATATCCCGTTCAAGTCGCTGGTGCACGGTCTCACCCTCCTGCCGACGATCTCACCGCCGTTTGCGATTGCGCTGGCGGCGATCCTGTTATTCGGCCGTTCCGGCTTCGTCACGCGGGAGTTACTGCACATCGAGTTCAAGCCGGGCGTCAATGACATCTACGGCCTCGACGGGCTCGTCTTCGTTCAAATCATCACCTTCTTCTCGGTCGCCTACTTGATCCTGCGCGGCCTGCTGGAGCGCATCGATCCGTCGATGGAAGAGGCCGCGCTCAGCCTCGGCGCGAGCAAGTGGCACATCTTCCGCACCGTGACGCTGCCGCTGTTGACGCCCGGTATCGCCGCGTCGTTCCTGCTCATGTTCGTCGAGTCGCTCGCTGACCTGGGCAATCCGATTTTCATCGGCGGCAACGTGACCGTGCTCTCCACCCAGATCTGGATCGCGGTCAACGGCGAATACGACCAGCAGAAAGGCGCGGCGCTCTCGCTCGTGCTGTTGCTGCCCACGCTGACCGTGTACATTCTCCAGCGCTACTGGCTGGCCAACAAGTCGTTTATCGCCGTCACTGGAAAGCCGACCGGCGGCGCCAGTTTCGTGAAGGAACCGCTGATTCGCTGGACGTTCATTGGGCTGACGTTCCTGGTCCTGCTGCTCGTGGTCGCGCTGTACGGCGCCATCCTGATGGGTTCGATCACGAAATTGTGGGGCATCGACTACACGCTGGACTTCAGCCACTACGGCGCCGCGCTGGACCGCGGGCTAAAGGCGATCCTCGACACCACCTTCCTGTCGGCGGTCGCCACGCCGATCGCGGGCCTGGTTGGGATGGTCATTGCGCTGCTGGTCGTGCGCAAGCAGTTCAGCGGCAAGGAAGCCCTGGACTTTTCGTCCAACCTCGGCGGCGCGGTGCCCGGCACCATCCTCGGCATCGGCTACATCGTGGCGTTTATCAAGGCGCCGCTGATCGTCGTCAGCGTGATCTATGCGGCGCTGGGGTTCGTGCTGATCGGTCAGGTCGCGCGCGGGGCGTGGCGCAGCACCGTGCTGCTCCTGATCGGCACCCTGGGCGGCGCCGCCCTGAACTGGCTGGCGCTGGACGACAAAGGCCGTGCGCCGCTCCTGTCCAATCCGATCGGGGCGGCGTTGGGCGCACTGCCGCAACTTGCCACGCAGGACTGGCTCGTCCTGGTGGCCGCTGTGCTTGTCGTGCTGGCCCTCGCGGCCCTGCGCATCGCGCGCGAACGCCGCACGGTAGCGGTCGTGCTCATACTGATGGCGGTCTACCTCCTTTCGCGCCAGTTCATCCCCATGCTGACCGAACCGCTGACGCTGTATGGCCGAACACTGGGCGGCAGTGCGTGGTCCAAACTGTTTGCCAGCCTGAGCGCGTGGATCAACTTCTGCTTCCAACCGCCGCTGGCGATCATTGGGTTCACCTATACCTTCCTGTCCGCGTACATCGTGGCCCAATGGGCGCCGCGGGGACGGATGGCGGTCGCGTTGCTGTTGCTGACCGTCTGCGCCGCATTGACGTTCCAGGGCGAAACGCTGGCGCTGGTCGGCACGCCGTATATCATCGTCGCAGCCTTTGCGGTGCGCAGCCTGCCCGCCTCGGTGCGCGCCGGCATCGCCGCGCTGCAGCAGATCGATCCCGCGATCGAGGAAGCGTCCACCAGCCTCGGAGCCGACGCGCAGGTGACGTTCCGCCGCGTCACGCTCCCGCTGATCGCTCCGGCGTTCCTCGCGGGCATGATCTTCAGTTTCGCGCGACATATGACCTCATTGTCGGCGATTATCTTCCTCACGTCGCCCAAATGGCAGGTCCTCACCGCGCTGATTATGAGCGAGGTCGAGCAGGGCGGCACCAGCCTGGCCGCGGCCTACTCGATGCTGCTCATCTTCATCGTGCTGGGGGCGATTGGCTTGCTGTACCTGTGGGCGGGCCGCGCGTTCCAGACCACGGTCACCGATGTGACCGGGGCCGGGCGCTGACGCGTCGTCATTGACAACGAAAAACACGCGCCCCGGCGGATGGCGGCGCACGGAGACTGCGGGATGTACCTGACACTCGAACACCTGACCAAGCAGTTCCCGGCCCGCGGCCAGAGTGGAAGCGTGGCGGCCGTCGACGACATCTCCCTGGGCATTGAGAACGGCCAGTTCGTGACGCTGCTGGGTCCCTCCGGCTGCGGCAAGACGACGACCCTGCGCCTGATCGCCGGCTTTGAGTACCCCACGGCCGGCCATATTGTGCTGGATGGTAAGCGACTGGACGACGTGCCGCCCAATCGCCGCGACATGGCGATGGTGTTTCAGAGCTACGCCATCTTTCCACACCTCAGCGTGTTTGATAACATCGCCTACGGGTTGACGATCAAGAAGCTGCCGCGCGCGGAGATCAAGCGGCGGGTGGACGATGTGATGCGGCTGGTCGCGTTGACCGGGCTGCAAGACCGTCAGCCGAACCAGGTCTCCGGCGGCCAGCAGCAGCGTGTTGCGCTGGCGCGCGCGCTCGTCGTCGAGCCGAAGGTGCTGCTGTTCGACGAGCCGCTCTCCAACCTCGACGCCAAGCTGCGCGAGGAGATGCGCTTCGAGATCCGCGATCTGCAGAAGCGGCTCGGCATCACGGCAATCTACGTCACGCATGACCAGCAGGAGGCGCTGGTCATGTCGGATGTGATCGCGATCATCAACAAGGGCAGGCTGGCGCAACTCGGATCGCCGGAGGATGTGTACGAACGGCCGCAGTCGCGCTTCGTGGCGGAGTTCATCGGCCTCTCGAACTTCCTACCTGCAAAGATTGAGTCGGTGGCCGGTGAGCAAGCGACCGTGCGCGTCGGCGTGGCGCAATTGACCGTCACCCCGCTGCCCGGTTTCAAGCCCGACCAGCCGGCCCTACTCTTCATCCGGCCCGACGAGGTCGAGATCGGCGGCACAGCCGGCGCGCCCAACACGCTGGCCGCCGTGATCGGCAAGGCAACGTACCTGGGCGACCGGATCGACTACACGGTCAAGCTCGGCGACGGGCTCGACATGCGCGTGCAGGCGAAGGGCGACCGGCGCTACCATGCGGGCGAGACGGTGCAGTTACACTTCCCGCCCGCACGCACGCGACTCGTTGCCGCAGATTAACAAACGGCTTGCCAGCGCGCCCGGAGCCACGCCGGGGACGCTGATGCTTTTCCGCCCCCGCACACCAATGAATCATAGTTCTACAGAGTTTTCCGGAAATAACCGATACGCGATCTGTCACTGCGAGTAACCCATGCGCGGTCGGCAAGATTTCTCAGGCACTGCGTGCCTTCGAAATGACGGTGCGCGGTGTCGTCATTTCGAAGCCGCGTAGCGGCTGAGAAATCTTGACCTCGTCGCCCACTGGCCGTAGCGGATTATTAGTGAAAACGCTCTATGGACAGGGCTCCACATAACCACACCCGCTTCGCGCTCGTCGCCGCCGTGCACCTGTTCCTGCGCTCCGGCGAACGGGTGTTGCTCTCACGCCGCTTCAACACCGGCTACGAGGACGGCAACTTCAGCGTCGTCGCCGGGCATCTGGAAGGTGGCGAGACGGTCGTCGCCGCCGCCATCCGCGAGGCGCGCGAGGAAGCGGGAATCGAGATCGCTCCGGCCGACCTCGCCGTCGTCGGTATCATGCACCGGATGTCCAACGATGAGCGCGTGGATTTCTTCGTCGCCGCGCAGCGCTGGAGCGGCGAGATCGTCAACCGCGAGCCGGACAAGTGCGACCTGCTGGCGTGGTTCCCACTCGACGGCCTGCCGCCGAACGTCATACCGTACGTCCGCCGCGCGCTCGACAATTATCAGGCGGGCCGCTGGTTTGACACGTTTGGGTGGCCGTAGATAGAAACGCCACAACACTTGTCATGCTGAACGCGAAGGCAAGACCGACCCTGTTCTGTACGTTACGCTCGTGAAACAACTGGGCTTGTCGCAATAAATTATCAACCCCGGAGTGCCGGCTCCTCGCGCGCGCGATATCCATGAAGACGCCTAAAGCGGATTGCGGATTAACCGACATAGTGCCGCGCGAACTACACGCCGCATGTAGGGACAGGCCTTTGGCCTGTCCGGGCAGGTCAAAGACCTGCCCCTACGCGGCGCACCGCATGGCATGCCCGATGTTTATGCAAAATGCTCTAATGTTGCCTCCGCGCTCAGAGTGACAACTTGTTGTAATCATCAAGCCTTGGTATTGAGATTGTCGCTGTCCACCTCACTCAGGCAGTCTTTGGCAGTTGCACAGCGGCACATGGCGTCCTTTCCTTGCTAGAGTTGATCATGAGGCTAACGACCCGGTTATTTGGATCGTGAACCGTCCGCCAAAGGAGCCTGACCATGACACTCTCACGCGCATTTGACCAGATTACCCGGAACGATATCGGCATTGTCGGCGGCAAAGGGGCTAACCTCGGCGAAATGACCGCGGCCGGACTGCCGGTGCCACCCGGTTTCTGCCTGACCGCCGACGCCTACCGGCAGTTTATCAGCGGCGCGGGGCTGGACAGCCAGATCGAGGCGATCCTGGCGGCGATGCGGATTGACGACCCGGCCGACGTGGACGCCAAGGCCGCGCAGATCCGCGCGCTGATCACGGGCGCGCCGATGCCGCCGGAAATCGCCGCCGAGGCGGTGGCGAACTATCGCCGGCTGTCGATCCAACTCGACCCGCACGGCGACTCGATCGCCGTGGCGGTGCGCTCGTCGGCGACCGCCGAAGACCTGCCCGGCGCGTCGTTTGCCGGCCAGCAGGACACCTACCTCAATGTGCGCGGCGAGGACGACTTGCTGGAAAACGTCCGGCGTTGCTGGGCGTCGCTCTGGACGGCGCGCGCGGTCACCTACCGCGTCAAGCAGGGCTTCGACCACAAGCTGGTGGCGCTGGCGGTCGTGGTGCAGGCGATGATCCGCTCCGAGGTGTCGGGCATCCTGTTCACTGCCAACCCGGTCAGCGGGCGGCGCGGCGAGGCGCTGATCAACGCCAGTTGGGGGCTCGGCGAGGCGATCGTCTCCGGCATGGTCACGCCCGACACGTACATCGTGAACAAGCGCGACGGCGCGATCCTGTCGCGCATGATCGCCTCCAAGGAACTGAGCGTCGAGTACGCGCCGGACGGGCGCGGCACTGTCGAACGCGCCGTGCCGGCCGAGCAGCGGCGCAAGCCGGCGCTGAACGACGCGCAGATCAGCCAGCTTGGCGTGCTCTGCGCGACGATCGAGAGGCACTACGGCGCGCCGATGGACATCGAGTGGGCGTTCGCGCGCGGGCAGTGCACCATCCTGCAGGCGCGCCCGATCACGACGCTGAAAGACGCGCCCGCCGCGGTGCCCGGCGACTTCAACCGCACGATGTTCATCGAGATCTTCGCGGAGCCGATCTCGCCGATCTTCGTCTCGGTGATCTGCCCGCTGTTCCATTCGATGCTCGACTTCACGTTCGGCGCGCTCGGCTTCAAGCCGGCCAAAGGCGTGCAGGCGATCGGCGCGTTCTACGGCCAGCCGTACTTCAACCAGCGCTACATCGAGGCGGCGCTCGCACCGCTGTCGCCCTCGGTGCGCGAGCGGCTGGTCGCGCAGATCGTCAACCCGTTCGGCAAGCACCAGGTCGGCTTCAAGGGCGAGGTCACGCCGCGTTTCCTCGGCATGGGCCTGCGCCTGCTCGGCTTCATGCGCGGATTCCCGGCGCAGTTGCCGAACCTGATCAAGAGCTACCGCACCGACATCGCGGCGATCGAAGCACAGGAGATTGACAACCTGCCCGACACGGAGATCGTGAAGCAGGTGCGGCGACTGCTCTTCACGACCGGCCGCGAGTTCCTGAGCTACGACTTCCTGATGATCGCACTGATCGGCATCACCTACCAGGCGATGTCGGAGATGCTGGTGCGCTACTTCGGCGCGGAGAGCGACACGGTGCGCAGCCGCCTCGTCTCCGGCGTGACCGGCAACGTCACGATGGAGACGAACAAGGCACTGTGGGATCTGGCGCAGATGGCCAAAGCGTCGCCGGCGGCCCGCGCCGCGCTGGCCGCGCCGGACTACGCCGCATTCCGCGCGCAGTTGGAGCACAGCGCCGACGGCGTGCGCTTCCGCCGCGCGCTCGACCAGTTCCTGCACACTTACGGCCACCGCGAAGTACGGATGGACATCATCTACCCCACCTGGAGCGAGGACCCGTCGCCGGTGCTGGCGTTCCTGCGCGGCTACCTGGACCTCGACGAGGAGCGCAGCCCGCACCGCCAGCAGGAGCGGCTGGTGCGCGAGCGCCACGCGCTGATCGATCGCGTGCACGACCGCATGCGCACCGACCTGCGCGGCCGCCTGATCGACTGGCCGATCTTCAACACCATCCTCCAGCAGGTGCAGATGCACACGCGCGAGCGCGACACGATGCACTTCGAGCTGACGCGGCTCTTCCCGCCGTTCCGGCGCATGCTGGGCGAATTAGGGAACCGGTGGACGGCGAAGGGCCTGCTGACCCAGCCGGACGATATCTACTACCTGACGTTCGACGAGATCGAGAGCACGCCCGCCAAGCCGCAGGACTGGCGCGCGGTCGCGGCGGCGCGGCGCGGCGAGCACCAGCGCAACTGCAAACGCCACGCCCCGCCGATCATCCGCGACGGCGAGGAGATGCTGGCCGAGAGCGAGGCCGCGCCGGTGCCGGATGGCGCGGTCGGCGGGTTCCGCGGCACGGCCGGCAGCCCGGGGCGCGCCAGCGGCATCGTGCGCGTGGTGCTGGGACCGGAGGAGTTCGGCAAGCTCGGCAAGGGCGATATCCTGGTCGCGCCGTTGACCAACCCGGTCTGGACGCCGCTGTTCGCCATCGCCAGCGGCATCATCACCGAAGTCGGCGGCATCCTATCGCACGGCGCGATTGTGGCGCGCGAGTACGGCATCCCGGCGGTCATGGCCGTGAGCGGCGCGACCACCCGCCTGACTGACGGCCAGCACGTGACGGTGGACGGCGACACCGGCATCGTCACGCTCATCGAGGACGGCGCGACGGCGGCGGTCACGACGTAGCGCGGACCACGCGCTGAGGAATGAAACAAGGCACCGGGATGATCCGGTGCCTTGTTGTATTTGGCGACTGTTCAGGCTGTCATGCCGGCGAAAGCCGGCATCCAGATATGAGTCCCGGCTTTCGACGGGCGGCGTCGTAGCTCGTGCTGGTCGTGAAGACGGCGACGACGCTGATGCGCGTGGCCTCGCGCGTGAAGCGCCCGCTCGCCGCGGTGGCGCGCCATCCGCGTGTCAGGTCGCACTTATAGCCAACGCGGGAGAACAAAAAAAGCCGATGAACGCTCATCGGCTTCGTGGTTGTGTACAATGCACCTCAGGCGGCCACCAGGTGCGTGCGTGGTTCTGGAATCTCGCGTCCCAGTTCGCGTGCTGTTTTGAGCCACAATTTCATGGCGTCGTTCACCTGTGCGAGCGCAGCGTCACGCGTCCTACCATGCGCCATACAGCCGGGCAAATCGGGAACTTCGGCCACATAGATGTGGTCCTCTTCGTTCCACCAGATATTAACGTCATATTTGCTGGTTAGTGTTTTGCTCATGCCTGTCTCCTCCGATCCGGTACTGCCGCAGAATCTTTCGCACCTGCCGCACCTGGTAGACTTTGGCCTGATTGCCCTCACGCTGCAGGTTGATCATCTCCCGCACGCCCGGCCGGCTGAAGAGATGATGGCTCCCGCGAGTGCGCTCCGTGAATCCGAGCGCGTTGAGCAATTGGCATAGATCGTTGAATCGTATGTTGGCATCTGATCGACCGTTCAGTACTTGATCGAGCGTTGCTTCCCAATCAGGCATACGGCGATTATAGCATGAGAGGAATCGACACGAAAGCTCGTGTTGGCTCTGGCGATGCTGCAGGCCAGCATGTGACGGTGGACGGCGACACCGGCATCGTCACGCTGATCGAGGACGGCGCGACGGCGGCGGACACGGCGAGAGACCCGAAGGGTTTTGCGAGGATGACCGCCAAGGGGAGATACGCATCCAAACCCTTCGGGTCTGCGCGGCGAGAAAGAGCAACGGGCGTTCAATTGAACGCCCGTACGTGGCAACCGAAAGTATAACGCCGTTGCGTCTCAACCTGCGCACATGAGCCTCGCCGACCGGATGTCTCTTGTCGTTGGCTTGCCCAAGTGGCGGCGTTTGATTTCCGGCGATTTCAAAGAATCGGCCTATTTTGCTCGATTGGGCCGATTTGATTAGGCCAGGACACGTTATTATTCAAACGCAAACGACCGGGGCCTGACGAATTTGAACGGCATGGCCGGGCCATACACTCGACTTCAGTGTAGCACATTTGTGCTATCGCGTCAAGCATAGCACGCGGGTTTTAAGGTTAGACGTTGTGGTTGGTCTGCGTGATGCGCTGGGTGCCGGTGAGCGTGACCTCGATGCCGCCGACATACGCGATCTTGGTGCCGTCGGGGAGTGTTTGCATGACGTGCAAGCCCTGTACCGCGCGCTACGCGCGCCGACGCGGCTTCGCCGCGTGGCACAGGGCAGGCGCGCATCGCGATCAGCTTGGCACCTGCCGCATAGTAGGTCTTCGTGATGCGCTGCGTGCTGGTGATCGTCACCTCGATGCCGCCGACGTACGCGATCTTGGTGCCGTCCGGCAGCGTTTGCAGCACGCGCCGCCGGTCGGGTACGTCAGGGAGCGTACGCGGTCGGCGGCATCATAGCTCGTGCTGGTCGTGAACACACCGACGCGTGTTGACTTCGCAGGCAAGCTTACTCGGCCATGTTGTTTGACGAGGGCCTCAGCGCCGTCGATGAAATCGTATGCGACCAAACAACGTATAAAGCGTATTGCTTGCTATGAGTGACGCACCTGCAATGAGCAAAGTCACTATGGTCGTCGTAATCCACGCTTGATCTGAATCAGGTATGCACCGGGACGCAATTTGCCAAATGACGATGTTCGATAGAAAGAACATTATGTATCCTAAGATGACATATACATAGTCAGTCGAACGTAGCCTTCGATTGCGACTTGTGCAAATCATAATGCCCAGAAGAATATTACCTATGATGAAGTTCACGATGCGTCTGTCGATACAATCTGGCATAGGTTCTAGCCTTCCTATGGCGTCGGGACTGGCACTGGAATTGGTGAATCATACAGCATTGGAGTTCCCGTAGCAGTGGGTACGATTATTGGCTCTGTAGTTGGGACAATTCCCGGGCCAAGGCATTGAGCTGCACCGCAATTGGTTTCTAAGTCTGCGTTACGTGAGCGGCGCTCTTTTGTTGGGAACTTGCGTATCGTTTCTTCTGGCGATGTCAACTCGCAGTCGTTTAGGTAACAGTAAACCTGGGCGGCAACATAACCAAGTGTAATGACCCAAGCGGCCTTACCTTTGGCACTGTAAGGGCCTTCTGGGACGGGGTTCGGCCCATGAGATGGCGAATTGCGGTCATATGGGGGTTCTAATGGAGCCGATTGTTGCGGCGGAGGCGGCGCAGGCACCGGCTTGGGATCTACCTTGCCCCGTGTTTGACTATCAGGTGCCTTTCCATAGCCCTTTGCGCCATTGGTCCGCGCCTCATCGATGTTTGACCCAATGGCCTCGGTTGCTGCGACAGTCAAGGCCGCGGCACCGGCTGCTGCGAAACCGCCCTTCACAAACGGGCCCAACGAGCGAATACCGTAGTAGCCTTCGCATTGGGTCATTGCCAGCGCCCCAGGGCAGTGCCCACTCGGGTCCGTGTACTTCAGCGGGTTCCCCAGCACATAGCTGTACCGGTTCAGCGCCTGCGGGTTGCCCGCGCCGGGGACGATGCTGTCGGCGCTGATGAACCGGTTAAGATAACTGTCGTAATAACGCGCGCCGTAGAACATCAAGCCCGTTGACGCATCCGCCCTTTGGCCTGTATATCCAACATCCGTCGGCATCGCGCCGTTCGCCGCGCGCACCACGCCCCAGGCGGTGAACTTCTGCTCGCTGACGACCGCCCCGGCGCCGTCGGTCGTCAGCGACACGCTGCCGAGATGGTCGGTATGCACGAAGTATAGCGCACTTACGGCCCCCGTTACTACACGCATCGCGATCAGCTTCGCGCCTGCGCTGTAATAGGTCTTCGTAATGCGCTGCGTGCCGGTGATCGTCACCTCGATGCCGCCGACGTAGACGATCTTGGTGCAGTCCGGGCAGAGCCACGCGCTCTGCCCGTTCGTTTCCTAACTGCGTGCGGGCTGCACCGTCCCAAGGCGGTAAACTCTAGGCAGCACGACTGCTCGGCGGAGAACCCGTGATATGCAGAGACCACGGGCTCAGATCAATCCGAGCCTGTTATTGACACAGATCGCGCTAGAGCCTGTTATGCACTTTGGTAAGATCGGCGGTTTTTCTAGGATTTCGTGCTATCACTCAGCACGCTGGTTGCTTCTGCGGCGGAAGGAAACGTCGATTTTCCCCCAATAATCCGCGCAAGCACAGAAGTGCATAACAGCCTCTAGTGATTGAAGGAAAGAGAGCCCTTGTCGAACTGTTTGAGAATCATTTCTGCATCAAATGAACAACGCCCTTTCGCATCACGTAGTTCTTCCAGGACGCGGCGTGCCAATTGAGGCGCCCAAGCCAATGCATGGGCGCCCGCCCAACAACGTACATGCGGACTAGTGTCCGACAGCAAAGTTACAATTGCAGCTCTACCTTCCTCAGTTGTACGCAGTCGTTTATACAACTCATGCAGCCTTCTCGCCGACTGGTTGGCAATATCGGAGGATTTATGTCCCGTTAACTCGGCTGCCTGCTTATATTGCATGAGAATCTGCACAGTTGTTGTTTGCGGGTCTGTCATGGTAATACCCCACCATTCTGCACCATATCGAGTATTCGTTGCCCGAATTCGAACTGATCTTCAAAGGACTGCGTCGTAAGCCATTCACGTACCGTCATCCCATTTGTGAATCCGCGAATTCGTGAATAGTAGTCCGCTATTGCCTGATTGACTTCGCGTGATACTTTGATGACATTTATCGTATTGTGAATGGCCGCGGCCCCGAAGCGCTCCACGTTGACTGCCCGCTGTTCAACTATGTGATGCCACACATTCTCTTCACCTGCGGAGCCCATGGCGCGTTTGAAGGCATCAAATGACCTATACCCAACATTGCCGACCTGCGGTGCCGAGCTTTCGAAAACAGTATGACCCCGCCTTAGGGCATCCCCGGCCGCTCTTGCTTCGTTCGTGCAATCTCCATCGTCAAAGCAAAGGCTAGCAGCTATTGCGGCAGCAAGGCGCACTCCGGTGTAGGCTATCGCAGCATCTCGCGCAACATTGCTCGCTACTTCAAAATCAGAGGGACCTTGTGAAACGCAACCGGAACTCCCACAGGGCTGACCTCTACTGTCGACCAGGCCACCGCCGACAGGCGTTGCATTGTATGGAGCAATGATTTCCCAGACGGCAACCACTAAGGCAACGCCGACAACAACGCAGGCGGGTACACAATGACCCGTTGGGTCTACGTAGCGGACCGGATTGTTGCGCGCATAGCTATAGCGATTGAGATCTTGCGGATTTGACGCGTCTGGTACAATTGAATCTGGACTGATCCACCGGTTAAGATAAGCGTCGTAATAGCGCGCCTGCATGAACGTCAGGCCCGTTGCGTCCGCATATTGCCCCGTGAACGCCAGCGCGGTCGGCATCGCGCCGTTCGCCGCGCGCACCATGCCCCAGGCGGTGAACTTCTGCTCGGAGACGACTGCCCCGCTGCCGTCGGTCGTCAGCGACACGCTGACCAGGCTTGCCCTGAGCTTGCCGAAGGGTGGTCGGTATGCACGAAGTATAGCGCACTTACCGCGCCGGTCATCACCCTGTGCCGCGCGCTACGCGCGCCGACGCGGCTTCGCCGCGTGGCACAGGGCAGGCGCGCATCGCGATCAGCTTCGCGCCTGCCGAATAGTAGGTCTTCGTGATGCGCTGCGTGCCGGTGATCGTCACCTCGATGCCGCCGACGTAGGCGATCTTCGTGCCGTCCGGCAGCGTTTGCAGCACGCGCCGCCCGTCCGCGTCATAAGCGAACTGCGTCGCGAGCGTGCTCGACACGACCTGCGTTAGCCGGTTGTCCACGTCCCACGTCTGCGTGTACGTCGTGCCCGCTTCGGTGCGCAAGGTCATGTTGCCGTTCAGGTCGTATGTGTACGTGTTGCCGCCCGCCGCCGTGACCGCGTGCGAGCGCGGCGGCGATGCTGGCAGAATCATTCGGCGTGCGGGTTGTGTTCACCATGACAGCGCTCGACCTCAAAGCCCATATCAGTATCGCAAGTGATGTCAGTCTGCACGTTTTCGTACTTTGGAAATCACTGGACTTCGTAGGTCAACAGTATGCGCAGAAATGTGGTGGCCCCATGAAAATGCATGACCGAAAAATCATCCAACAATTCAAGACCACCGCCGTCACTTGATTACGAATCTGGCCTGCATCCAAGCTAGCAGTTTTGCCCTCATCCAACGCATGCAGAATGAAAATGTTGCTGCACCAGTGAACAAAAGGAATAGTAGGATAGCCCCCTGAATTTCCATGGCGATCACAATAGCGAGAATGGCACCAAACACAATGTCAGTAAGATACAACGCTTTCGCCCAGCGCCGCAATTTTGACGTACCTCGGTTGGCAATTGAGACCGCAACTCCAACGATGATCCAAGAAATCAGTAGTATCTGAAGAACGCATGTATATGCGTTGCTCGTATTCTCCATGATCATGACCTCTATCAATGCCCGCTTCACGCCCGGTTAGTCGAAGTTGCGCATACTTCAGTCTATCGGAACCAAGACAGAGTGCTGAAGAAATCATTACTGAAGAGGCGCACTGGACCGTTGCTAATTTCCCCTTGGGAACGCTTGATGTCGTACGCAACTTGACTCATATTAATCAGAAAGTCGACATTTGCCTCTGGTATGTTGCCTAGCGCCACATTCCTGACTGATATGATTGTGTCACGGCCTAACACTAATCCGTTTGCGTCCAAACGGGTGTCGTTCCGCAGCACATCGGCAACAAGAGTAGTAGTGGCGGCAACCGAAGAAAGGGAGTTCTCCACGCCATTAATGGGGCCAAAGCTGACTACACCGTCAAGGATAGGAATCGCCTCCCAGACACCAACGATAGTTCCCAGACCGCCAATGCCATCGACGATAGCCACGCCAACGCCGGATACCGTCAGTGCTGCAACGTCAACAAATCCTGCGAAACCAGACAGAGTTTCTCCCGCACTGCGAAAGCCCTCCGTCCGCGCTCTTTCCTGTTCCTCAAACCAATCGTGGGGAAAGATGATCCATCCACAGTCAAGTGAATAGCAGCCTTCTACATCTCCGCCTCCAAATTCATCGCTGGCTGCGTGCCCCGTAGGATCTGTGAATCTTACTGGGCTATTGAGGCCATACACGTAGCGATTTCGAGCCTGCGGGTTGCCCGCGCCGGGGACGATCGTGTCGGCGCTGACGAAGCGTGCCAGCGCACTGTCGTAATAGCGCGCGCCGTAGAACATCAAGCCCGTTGACGCATCCGCCCTTTGGCCTGTATATCCAACATCCGTCGGCATCGCGCCGTTTGCCGCGCGCACCACGCCCCAGGCGGTGAACTTCTGCTCGGATACGACCGTGCCGCCGCCGTCTGTCGTCAGCGAGACGCTGACCAGGCTTGCCCTGAGCTTGCCGAAGGGTGATCGGTATGCACAAAGTATAGCGCACTTACGGCCCCCGTTACTACACGCATCGCAATCAACTTTGCGCCTGCGCTGTAATAGGTCTTCGTGATGCGCTGCGTGCCGGTGATCGTCACCTCGATGCCGCCGACGTAGACGATCTGCGTGCCGGCGGGGAGCGTTTGCAAAACGTGGTTGATTTGAATGGCGATCCAGCATGCGATTCAATGACACGTCACAACGGCGCACCAGATGTCATTTAGGTAGTCGCCGTACAGGACCAAAACCAGGCCAGCCCTGCGCCATCCGCAAGGGACCGTGCGTCTCGGTCTCCAGCTCTTCAAGTGTTCGTGCCCGGTAGAGGAAAACCGTGGTGACACGCATGGTCGGCGTCATGTTCACAGCATCTTGGTTGTACGGCCGTTCTGCTAGTGCAACTATTCCCCTGTCTCCATAGATCAAGAAGACGGCAAAATTCACCGGATCCTGCACTGATGAGCCAACCTTGTCTGGTGTGCCTACCGCTGCGACGAATTCGTCCAAGCGCATGGGGGGGACCACTTGGGCACGGCACCCATCGTCGCAACGTAGATATGCTAAATGGACTCCGACTGTTTCAAGCTCGGCAATTTGCGAATCGGGGATCGTGCCAATCGGCGTCGGCTTACTGGTCGGACGCATGATCGGCGTCAGGTATCCATTTGGATTTGTGGTTGGCACCGGGCTTTGCATCAAGGTTGGCAAGACGTTGATAGGGGTTGGCAGAATTGTTGCGTCTGAATCTGGCGTCGAGGTCAGGTTTGGCACAGTAGCCCCCGGCGTGGGAGGCAGCCTGACCATTCCGCAGGCAAACAAAAGGGTGCCACCCATCAATAGTGCGGCTATGTTATAAGCGCGCCTATAAGTGAATGACAATAGGCGCCTCACCTGGCTCCTCCCACCTGTCGCACCATTCTGGATACGAAGTCGCTACGTATCGACCATTGGTCATTAGAATAAGATCGCCTAATCTCGTTGGTCGATGCCTTCGTGACCCATAGTTGAAATGACATCGCCCAGTCCTCCCATGGCGTATTGCGCGCATGGCTTGGACGACCCGGGTCATTCATGCTCAATGCCCAGTCGGAATTGCCTGAGAATCCTGGCTCTCCTCCTTCTCTACATGCCAGATGTGTGCAGAAATAGCCGCCGGTTAGGTTTGCCATTGCGCGCCACAGCCCACCATGCTCAGTATCCTTATCGATGATGGTCCGCGCCAGCCCCTGCGGCGTCTTCGTGCGATAGTCCCAGACGTGTGCCAACTCGTTCGCTAGAGTACTAAATCCGAGATTGAGTAGATCCCAACGAGTTAGGTAAATTTCGCCATTGGGTGAGCACGACCTAGCAAAAGAACAAATCCCCCGCCTCACGAGAGTCTCGCCATCCTCATGCGTGTACACTTTCGTACCTTTCCAAATATTCCGAACGACATTGTCTCCACCCACCCCATCGGAAATTGATTGGAAAGATTTCCACAACTCATTGATTGTCCCTTCGTCGTAAGCACCTGCTGGCTCAATGCCATACGACTTTTTGATCTGGTCTTCGATGAAAAGGCACTCCTCAGACGCATTTCGGCCACCGACACAATAATGTCCTGTCGGGTCCGTATACTTCAGCGGATTCCCCAACACGTAGCTGTAGCGGTTCAGCGTCTGCGGGTTGCCCGCGCCGGGGACGATGCTGTCGGCGCTGATGAAGCGTGCCAGCGAGCTGTCGTAATAGCGCGCGCCGTAGTACATCAAGCCGGTTGAGGCATCGAGCCGCTGGCCGGTGTAGCCGATGTCGGTCGGCATCGAGCCGCTGGCCGGTGTAGCCGATGTCGGTCGGCATCGCGCCGCCGGCCCCTGAGCCTGTCGAAGGGCGCACCCCGCCCCAGGCGGTGAACTTCTGCTCGGATACGACTGCGCCGGCGCCGTCCGTCGTCAGCGAGACGCTGCCGAGGTGATCGGTATGCACAAAGTATAGCGCACTTGCTGTGCCAGTGGCAACGCGCATCGCGATCAGCTTCGCGTCTGTGGCGTAGTAGGTCTTCGTGATGCGCTGCGTGCCGGTGAGCGTGACCTCGATGCCGCCGACATACGCGATCTTGGTGCCGTCGGGGAGCGTTTGCAGCACGCGCCGCCCGTCCGCGTCATACGCGAACTGCGTCGTGAGCGTGCCCGACACGGCTTGCACGAGGCGGCTGTCCACGTTGAACGTCAGCGTCATGCCCACAACGGCTATCCAAGTTACCGTTCGCGTCGTACGGGTTAACGCCCATGTATCTTGATTGGGCCAAACCCTTTCCAATCTTCCGCCATCCGGATGTTCTGCGTTCCTGTCAATCGGTCCGATTCCATCGCGATCCCATCTAGCGTGCGAGAATGGAATAGATCCAATCGGCCTACAAACATATCCGGCGTGATTTCATCGCGCGGGTCAATCGGACGATTGGCAAAGACGGAGAAGCCCTTTTTGATGTAGTACAGTACAGCGACAATATCTGCGCGTTCGCCTCCTGAAAATAGAAAGACGTTGACCTTTTCTGGAAGACCGACCCTAGAGACAAAATCCCCAAGTTTCAACGGTCTGCCATATGCAAGGTCGCGTACAAACGTAATGCATGGCGCAACGCACTCCTTGCCGATCTCTAAACCGTACTCCTTCTGAAACTCCGCAAAGCGTGGATCGGGTTCGTGTGTGGGTACTGGTCCGGAGGGGGTCGCCGGATGTGTGGGCGTCGATCTGGGTGGAGCAAATGTGCCGGCTCGTGTGAGCGCTTGCACAAGACGATCTGGCGTGGCCGTTGCTGTCGGCGCGGGCGCCAGCGCGTCGGTCCCCGGAAAGACAATCGGTCGGAGCAACAGGATTGCGACCATAGCCAAACCTACAACTATGGCCCCGATGACCAGGCGCCGATTTCGCGAATCTTGGTATGCGTTCATCACTTTACTCGTAGTGCATCGCGATGCCTCTGAAGAAAGATGATGCGCATGTTGTATTGCTCTGTAGTGTACGTCGCTTCCCTTTTGAGTCCATCACCAGTCATCCAAAGTTCGAAAGCCATAGCGAAGTCCTCGAGTCCACTTGCTGCTCCTGCATAACTACGCCACATCCTACCATCGGGGGTGAGCCCCGATAGCGTGCCACCTGGGCCTACTTCGTAGGTGGTAAGACACGCGCGGCCACCGCAATATGTCGCCGAGTGACTGCCGGTTTGTGCTGCCATTTCTCGAGATAATCCATAGTCGTTGGTTCTATAATCCCATACGTGCCCAAGTTCGTGAAACATCGTGTCGGACAGATTGTAACCTCGCGTGAACTGTCCCCGCCGCAGAATAATGTCCCTGTAATGCGCCCCTGAAGTTGGAGACCGGTGCGGGGGTAAAATACCCACCAGCGAGGTGTTCACATGCAGGGACAACCGAAACGCAAGTTCTCCGCCGAGTTCAAGAGTCGCATCGTGCTCGACGTGCTCAGTGGGCGCAGCAGTGTCGCTGCGCTCGCCCGGCGCCATCGCCTCAAGGACAAGCTGATCTCTGAGTGGCGCGACCAGGCGCTCGCGCGCTTGCCGCAGGTGTTCAACGCCAAAGCTGACAGTGCGGCGCACGAGCAACGCATCGCCGATCTCGAGCAGTTGATCGGCCAACTGACCATCGAGAAAGAGGCCTTAAAAAAAGCCTCATTGTGGCTGAGCCGTCTGTCGCGCTCAAACGACAACTCGTGAACACGCTCAGCCCTCGGTACGGCTCAGTCCACGCGCTGTGCGGCTTGCTCGACCTGGCACCCAGCAGCTACTACTACGCCGGCCGTGGGCGCGTTGACGCCAGCGCCGATCAGCGCGTGCTGCGCGCACTCACGCAACTGGCCGGCCACTACCCGACCTACGGCTACCGGCGGCTGACCGCCTTGCTGCGCCGCCAACCCGCGTTTGCGACGCTGAACAGCAAACGGGTGCGGCGGTTGATGAAACAGGCCCATTTACAGGCCCGGCGACCCCGCCAGCGACTGTGGACCACGGACTCGCGGCACGGCTTTCAACGCTACCCGAATCTCGTGCGCGACGTGGTCGTCGCACGGCCCAATCAAGTCTGGGCCTGCGATTTGACGTACATCGTGCTGTCCAGCGGCGCGGTGGTGTTTCTGGCCATCGTGCTGGACGTGTTCACGCGCACGATTCGTGGCTGGGCCTTGGGTCAAGACCTGACCCACACACTGGCGGTGCGGGCATTGCAGAAAGCGTTGCGGCAGGGCGTGTGCCAGATGCATCACTCCGACCAGGGCGTGCAGTACGCCACCCTGGCCTACACCCAGTTGCTGACGGCGCGTGGCATCCAAATCAGCATGAGCGAGGTCGGTCAGGCTTGGCAGAACGGCTTTGCCGAGCGCTTCATGCGTACCTTGAAAGAAGAGGAGGTGTACCTCAGCGACTATCAGAGCTATGCCGAAGCGTTGCAGCATGTTGGTCAGTTCATCGATGCCGTGTACAATCGCAAACGGATCCACTCGGCGCTGGGCGATCTGTCGCCGCGTGAGTTCGAAGCGCAGTGGTACGCGCAGCAAGCCGGATAGCGATCACCCTTAACCCGGCCCCCAACCTGTCCAGCCTTAGGGGCGCACTTCACCCTCCCAGGCGCGCAAGCGTCTGATGTCTTGCATTCACCAGGTCCATCTTGCTCTTGGCGTCTGATCTTGGTTCCCGCCCAGATACTGCGGAAATTCTCGATGCCCCCTATGTAGTCTCGCACTGTTTGCATAACGTTCTTCAGCTCACCCATCTGTCCTGCGGTCCAGTAATCCCAGTCATCTGTGAACCTAAGGCCATAAAGATCCTTCAATTCATTCATGTATCTAAAGCATTCATCCCTTGCGTCTTGCTCTTCGCGGATACAGTGCCCGCTCGGGTCCGTATACTTCAGCGGATTCCCCATCACATACGAGTACCGGTTCAGCGCCTGCGGGTTGCCCGCGCCGGGGACGATGCTGTCGGCGCTGATGAACCGGTTAAGATAACTGTCGTAATAACGCGCGCCGTAGTACATCAAGCCCGTTGACGCATCCGCCCTTTGGCCTGTATATCCAACATCCGTCGGCATCGCGCCGGTCGCCGCGCGCACTAAGCCCCAGGCGGTGAACTTCTGCTCGCTCACGACGCCCCCTGCGCCGTCGGTCGTCAGCGACACGCTGACCAGGCTTGCCCTGAGCTTGCCGAAGGGTGGTCGGTATGCACGAAGTATAGCGCACTTACTGCGCCTGTCACTACACGCATCGCGATCAGCTTCGCGCCTGCCGCATAGTAGGTCTTCGTGATCCGCTGCGTGCTGGTGATCGTGACTTCAATGCCGCCGACGTAGACGATCTGGGTGCCATCGGGGAGCGTTTGCAGCACGCGCCGCCCGTCGGCGTCGTAGCCGAACTGCGTCGTGAGCGTGCCCGACACGGGTCACTTTCCGCTCGCGAGTCAAGTCGTTAATGAGACATCGGCTCAGTCTGTGACCTCATTGATTTGCCCGTCTTGGACTTTGAATCTGCACTTTTGGACAAAATTATGCAGGGGCCCACAGCGTACATCCCACCCGGTTTCTTGTTGTGTGAGGGTGACTTCGCAATCCGGCAGATTCAGTGATGTAATGTGCGTGCTAGCCAGTGATGCAACGGCCTCTATCGAATTGTGTCCGGCGAAAGTATACTTCGCCAAGTTTGGATAGAAGTCCGAAACATCATCGAACTCGAGTGACATGCTATGCAGAGATGTGTCTACCGTGACGATACTCCGTATGACTTGTCGCCCGACGAAGATTCTGGTTTCTAGGAATGTTAGCACCAGTTTGCCTCGAAAGGCCGAAAGATCGCGGCAGTGACCCGAAAATACAAGTCCCGTGAAATATGCAGCTGGCAGGGTTTTATGAACTTCAGCACTGACACCCGCAAATACTAGGTCTAGGTCCACCGCGGTCTGGCCTGGCTTCGACATTGCTAATGGAACTGCGCTCACCGTAGTTGATTCGAAACTTGATACACAGCCAGCAAGTAAGATCAAAACGACCATACTAACGACAGCGTTCCTATCGTACGGCTTCATTGCTGACTGCTCCATCGGAGATACTCATCAAGTGTTTGCTGATCGTAGTCGGAGCTGTCTATCACCCATTGAAAACCGTGTTTCTCGATATTGGCCTGAAGCCCTCTATCTCCGTCCCAACCCCAGTTATACCCGATAAGAATCAGCCGCTGCTTTTCCGAAGGACCCAACTTGTCGAAGCCAGGCATAGCACTTAGTTGATCTGTGAGGTACTGTGCCATCCCCGACACATATTCGATAGCAGTGGGGCTATTCTGAAGCGCAGCAACTCTTTCTTGGTCATTCGCACGGGTCCTTACGTAACCCAAACCCTCCAATTGGCGCGCTCTTCTCAGCTGCATTTGCCCTGGCCCTATAGACGCGATGTGCCCCGGTACCAAGACCTCTAGGGATTCGGCACCGTTAGCGATAGCCCCTGGAACCTGGTTTGGAATCGGTGTTAATAACCGGCGCTCAAACGCAGCACTCTCATGGCGGAGAATGGCCTTGACAAGTGTTGGGTCTAATCCCCTTGATGCTGATTCACTTTCGATCGCTTGCGACATCTGGGTTACGAGTTGGCCACCAACTTGATCGCGACTTGCTCGATCGGCGCCCGGGACGATCACAGTGCTGAGCTCCCAAGCACCTCGCCCTCCGACGTATGCTCCTAAAAGGACAATGCCAAAGGCGCATGCTGGGCAATGCCCCGTCGGGTCCGTATACTTCAGCGGGTTGTTGTAGGTGTAGCTGTACCGATTCAGCGCCTGCGGGTTGCCCGCGCCGGGGACGATACTGTCAGCCGACAGGAACCGGCCTAGCAGCGTGTCATAGTGCCGCGCGCCGTAGTCGTACAGCGCGCCCAGCGCCGCGCCCTCCGCCCGCTGGTCGGTGAACAACCGGTCGGTCTGCTGCGCCCCGCTCGTCGTGCGCGTCCCGCCATACGCGTAATACTTCGTGCTCGCCACCACCGCGCCGTTGGCGTCCGTCGTCAGGCTGTTGCTGCCGAGGTGGTCGCCCTGGATGAAGTATAATCCCGCCGCGTTGCGCACCGCAACCCGCTTGCCGCCCGCGAAGTAGTAACTGGTGTCCGTGCCTGCGGTCACGTTGCGCTCGTACAGCGCGCCGACGGCCACGGTCGTGGTGACGCCGTTCGCCACCCATTTGACACGTTTGCCGTCACCGTCGTAGATGTACGCCATGCTGGCGCCGTTGCTGGTCGTCACCAGCACCAAGCGGTTGTCCACGTCCCACGTCTGCGTGTACGTCGTGCCCGCTTCGGCCCGCAATGTCATGTTGCCGTTGAGGTCATACGTATAGGCGTTGCTGCCCATCGCGGTCGCCGCATGCGGGCGTGCCTGCCCAGCTGATGGGTAACTGTACGCCACGCTGCCGCTGCCCTCGTCCTTGCCCGTCAGGTTGCCGATGGCGTTGTACGCGTATGTGCCGCTGTAGCCCTGCGTCGTGGTGCTGATCACCTGTGTCAAGCGGTCGAGCGCGTCGTACTGGAACGCCTGCTTGTCGTCCGGCACGACCAGCGCGCCCCCGTTGAACTCGCGGTAGTCGTCCAGATAGAGCGTGCCGCTCTTGATCGAACTTAAGAAGTGCCATTGCTGGCCGCCAGCGATGTCGAGGTTGTAGGCGTAATGCACACCGGCGGTTGCAGTATACACCTCCAGCGTCAGTCCACGTGCGTCATCCACGACCATCGTGAGCGTGTACCACGTGTTGGCTTGCAGCGTCGGGGTCAACCACACGGGATAACGCTTGCCCACCCCGTCGTAATACTGCATGGCCAGGTGGCCGGTCGCCTCGCCGACCACGGCCAGGCGCTGATACGCTGCGTTGTTTGAGTTGATGCCCAGCGAGAAGGAGTTCAGCGCGTTATCCAGCTTGAAGCGCACCTCCATGCCCGTTCCGCTCGCTAGCGTGTAGCCGGTGCGTGTCAACATTACGCTGTAGTCCGTGCCGTTACCGACCAAGCGCGCCGTGTTGTTGCCCGCGTCGTTGTACGGGATGGTGACGTTGCCGGCGGTACTCCAGTTGCCGCCCGCGCTATCAAAGGGATCGCTGAAGGTGATATTGAGGGTGCCGGTGATCGCGCGCGGCACATCGCGAATCGCCGTGACGTTGCCCACGCTATCGTAGGCATAGCGCAAATCTTGCACCGCCGCGCCGCTGGGCGATTCGGTGCGAATGCGCCACAGCCGCCCGTAGTTGCTCAGACCGGTGCTGGGTGGACTATCCCAGGAGTTGGCGCCCCAAGCGTTGCTGCCGATGCCAAAGTACCCGAAGAGCGTGCTGAGGCCGTTGCCGAGGTCGAGGCGCGCGAGTGAGCCGTTGACGTTGTAATCCAAATTGCTCGCCAGCCACTGGCCGTTGCTCTGGCTGCGCACGTTGTCGAGCAGCCCGCGCGTGCTGTATGCGTTGGTGATGACCTCGCCGGTCGGGTATGTCAGTGACCGCACGCGGTCGGCGGCGTCGTAGCTGGTGCTGGTCGTGAACACGCCGACGCTCGTGATGCTCTTGACCTCGCGGGTGGCGCGCCCACGTGCATCATACGCCCACGTCGTATAACCCGTCGCGTCGTCCATGCGCACGCGGTTGCCGACGCCGTTCGTGCCCGTATCATACGTGTAAGTGATCGGCGCAAGGCTGCTACCGACCGGATACGTCTTCCTTGTCAAGCGGTTCAGTTGATCGTATGTGAAGCTGAGTGTCTGCCCCTTGGCGTCGGTTTGACTGGTCAGGTTGCCCGCCGCGTCGTAGGCATACAGCCAGCGGCCCATGTCCGGGTCGAGCATGCCGGTCTTGCGACCCAGGTTGTCGTAGGTGATGACCGTCGTGTTGCCGACGGTATCCGTCACGCGCGTCAGATGCCCTAGCATGTCGTAGCCGTAGCGGGTGGTGTTGAACTGCAATTCGTCGTAGTTGTCCAGGCGCTGTGTTCCCACCTTCACCCGCGCCATGAAGTTCCAGGTACGGCCTACCCAGTTGCCGTCGCCGCTCTTCACCTCCCGCAGTTCCGCCCCACTGGCTGGATTGTCGCGCTCCCAGACCTGCGTAATAAACTCGCCCGTGCCGCCCGCTTTCAGCAGTGCGCGATACCAGACGCCGGTCTTCAGCGCGAGCAACGATGCATCCGCTACGCCGTATGCCTGGCGCGCAATCACCCCACCGCTGATCCGCAAACCCCAGCTGCGCCAACTGCCGGCCGGCCAGTCGCCGGTTTCCAGGAAGATCTCCGAGTCCGGTGTGCTGCCCGCGTCCAATTCGAAATCAAACACCACGCCCTGGCTGTCGTGTGTCGTGGCCACCCGCACGGCGTTGGCGTTGTAGTCAACGCCGTTGCCGACCTCGTTGAGCGTGCTGCCCGAGGCGGTCACCTGGTTGTTCCATAAAGACCAGCCCGGCAAACTCGCGTTGTCAAAGCCATCGCTCCAGCGCACCAGCGTCTCGTCGACGGCGGATAGTCGCCCCAGTGCATCCTGGAACGACAACTTGACGTGCCGGTTGGCGTCGATGTTCGTCTGTGCCAGTGCGCCGTAGGCGGCGCCGCCGGTTGTGCCGTCGGGGTTGACCACCCACACCGGCCGCGCCAGCGCGTCGAAACTCGTCGTGGTACGCGGGCGGCTGTCGATCGCCGACCACTCGCCGCTGACGAATGTGCCCAGCGTGCCGACGACGCTAGTCGGCACCGAAGCTGCTTCGACCTTGCCCAGCGCATTGTAGCGCTGGTTGCTGACGATGATCTGCCCGGCCGTGTCGCTTGCGGACTGCGATTGCACAACCTGGCCGAGGCCGTTGTATATGCTGGCGGTCGACTGGTAGGTGGTCGCCTCGCCGGGCGCGTCGGTGCGCACCTCGACCTTGAAGACGAATGGGATCGTATCGCTGTAAGTCATTTTGGCGGTCGCCGCGCCGCCCTGCTCAGTTGGCGACCAGACGCTCGTGCGCCGCCCGAAGGCGTCATAGGCGATGCTGGTGACTGCGCCGTTGGGGTCGGTCACGGTAAGCGGCTTCTGCAGCGTCAGGTCGTACTGCGTGACGGTGCGCTGGCCGAGCGCGTTGGTGACGGTCAGCGGTAGCACATGGTAGACGCTGTCATAGCCGGTGGTCGCCGTGTAGCCGCGCGTGTCGGTCACGACCGTCGGATTGCCGTAGCTGTCGAACGCCAGCGTGGTCGTTACATAGAAGCCATTCGGATCGTTAGCTGGGTTGTTGCCCCGCACGATGCGCGTGACGTCGCCCTTGATCGGCGGCGTCGTCAGCCCCTGCCCATCAAAGTAGTAGATCGCCTGTGTTTTGAGATTGATCGAGCCAACATTAGTCGGCATGATCGTCACAAAGGTATTCTCCCAGGCGATCTTGTTGACGATGTAGCCGGTCGTGGTGCTGTAGGGGTACGTTTTGCGGTGAATGGTGAAATCGTCCGCCGCGTCATTCACGTCGCCGTAATGCCATTCGGCGACTGTATTGCCATAGGTATCGTAGCCATAGGTCGTCCGGGTCTGGCGGCAGGTCGCGGTGCCCTCACATGCATACGCGTCCGACTCATCGAGCCGGATGAAGTTGCGGTCATATAGCGGCATGCTGCTGCGATCCTGCAAGACCACATACGAGTACACGGCGGTCGTCGAGACCAGCACGCTCCCGCTCGGCGACAACTGGCGCGCTTCATACATGCGGCCCTGCCGCGGATCGACCTTGTTATCGGCCAGCCGCTGGTGGAACTTCTGCACGCTCCGACTCGCGACGCCGCTGGCGGTCGTCCCGCCCGCGTAGACCGTCTGCGTGACGACGCCGTGGCCGAGCAGTTTGTCCCCTGTCTCTTCAGGCACCCCGATCGCGTCATACTCGGTGGGCGTGTAGTTCACTTGAGGGTTAAAGCCCAGAGCATTCGTTTGTAAGGTCAGCGCGCCATACGCCCAGGTGGTGAGGAATGACGCGCTCGGCGTCACGCTGCTGACCGTCTTGGTCATCACGGCCCAGTATTTGCTCTGCCCGTTTGTGTTGCAGGTCGCCGGATCGACGCACCACGAGGCAATCGTCTCCTGCCCGTAGTGATACTCGACACCGCCGCCGTACCCGTTGGTCCCGGTCACCACGAACTGGCTGTCGTCGCCGCTCGTCCCGTAGCCCAATGTATATGTCGGTACACTGATGGCGCCGCCCTGCCCGCGCAGGCTGATACCGGTCACCCGCGTCTTGTTGGCCGCCGTGTCGTATCCCAGCACGTAGGAGCGCACGATATTGCCATTGGCCCAGACCTGGATCGTCGCCAGACGGTCATAGGCGCACGTTTTCTGGCTCCACGCATCCTGTCCGTAGTTCGGGTCGTTGTCGCTGCCGCAGTAGCCCATATCTTTGTCCGGCTTGGTTTCGTATACGAACGTCGCGACGCGCATGCCGTTGACCGTGATCGTCATCGGATAGATCGCGTTGATCGACGTATAGCTGCGCTTGCGCTCGCCGGGAACGTCGTCGCATAAATAGTTGATTTGCCGTGTTTGGACGCGGTAGTCAATCGTGGCTACGTTCTGGTGTGTGTCGGTGATCGCCGTCACATTCCATTGGTTGGGAAATGATGATGGTGCGTCGCAGTACGAAGCGTAGCCAGTCACCAGAAACCCCGGATACCTGTACTCCCCGAATTTGTCGAAGCGGTACTGCGTCCCATTCGGGTCGAACATCAGCCACTGGCTTTCACCGTTCAGGCGTGATAGCCGCGCATAGCCCTCGTTTAGCGGGTGCCAGTAATCGTCTCCGCCCGACGCGGCCGGCCACTGCACGATGCGACCGGATGCGCCTGGCGCCGACACATAGTAGCGGTCGTACGGGACTTGTTCGCTGAACCAACGCGTTGCGACGGTGACTTGGCGATTAATCGTAGGCAGACCGTTGAGCGACCAGGCCGCACCGAGGAAGCTCGACTGGCGCCCGTACATAAGCGTGTCGTCGTCGCGGCGCGCCTCGGCGGCGCTGGCCGAACTGTAAGCCAGCGCGAGGGGCGGCATCACATTGCCTGGCAAGACCGGCAAGGCGATCGGGTAATTGACGGTCGCGCTGCCCATGAACGGGTCTTCACCGAAGCTGTTCATGCTCGGCAGGTAGTGCTGATCGAGACCGGTGAATTGGCCGAGCCCCCACTGGCTGAAGTGCGAGATGGCGGCGGTGAGCGTACGCGACTCGTAGTTGTTGACCGCGTCGACGCGCTCCCAGCGCTGCGCCTGCGTACTGAACGTGAACAGCGCCGGCGTGCCGCCGGACAGCCGATTCCAGAAGCTGCTGTAGTTGATGGTGAGCGTCAGTGGCTTAGCAAAGGCATCCACGCCTATCCCGTTGGATACCTGCCGCGCTGTGAGGTCAAAGACGTAAACGAGCGAGCGGGTGTAGATCGGTGCACGCTCGATGTGCTGGATGACCAGATCGGTGGCCGTCGCACTGGACGGAAGATCGAGCGTGAGCACGCCGTCTGTGGTATGCAGTTGGCCGCCGATGGCTGCTGACACCATGATCGTCGTGGTCACTTCGACAGTTGCCGTGGGGATCGCAGTGGGCGTCACGCTCAACGTGGCTGTCAATATCACCGTAGGCGTCAGGGTCGGCGTCGCGGTCGGGGTGAACACGACCGTGGGCGTCACGACCGGCGTCGCCGTGCTGGTCGCTGTCGGTGCGGTCGTCGCGGTAGCCGTCGCGGTCGGTAGCGGCGTGCTGGTCGCGGTGGCCGTGATCGGCGGAATCGCGGTAGCCGTGCTGGTAGCAGCGGGCGTGTTGGTCGCGGGTAACGGCGTGGCGGTGTTGGTGGCAGCCGGTAATGGCGTCGCCGTTGCGGTGCTCGTGACGGGCGCACTGGTCGCGGTCGCGGCCAACGCCAGCGTGGCGGTGGGCGTGACAACGCGCGTGGCCGTCGCAGTGGCAACGGTCTGAGCGCGCACGGTGGGGGCGAGCGCGAATGTCACGTACAGCAGCGCGGCGCAGGCACCGGCGAGACCGATCACGAACGACAGACGCATTGCAGGACGCATAGTATTGCTCCGACGAAATGTTTATATTGTGGCCTACCGCCCGCTCCCTAGCGAACACCATAGCACGGAATTTGGTTAATTTTCAAGGAGATGTTGGTTAACGCCAGATTAATCGCACAATCATAATACCTTACCGCCTCGCTCCCTGTTCCCTGAACCCTGAACCCTGACACCCGTTTCCCGTCTTCGCTCATTTGTGCTACACTACTTTTGAGTGACAGGAACCGATAAATTAGCGCCTCTCGCCGGTCATGTGCCGCGAGAGGATTTGTATCTGTGATGCCATAATACGGACGCAAACAGATCATGCCCATTGTTGTCATGCATGTCCTGTGCACGGCGCTGCCCAGCGGCTTCGGGCCGCTGGACGCTTAGCGCGTCTCGGCCATGTCCTGTGCAGCGGGGCGTACGCCCCGCTCCGCGCCTGAGGTGCGGGCACAGGATGAAGGCCGAGACGCAGCGTCGCCGTCCGCCGCTGCGCGGCGGGCACAGGCTGAAGCGCGAAGGCCATGCCTGCAATTAGGCGCACATTTCACGCGCGAAGCATCTAAAGTGCGGCAGTTCAGATGTTTCGCGCGCGTGGCGCATTTCCAGGACGATAGGCTTGCCTCCGCGCTCAACATGACATTACAGGACGTGACCAGATTGAAATAACATTATGCCCCAAGACAAGATCATCATCCACGGCGCGCGCGAGCACAACCTGAAGAACGTCACGCTGGAGATCCCGCGCGACAAGCTCGTCGTCTTCACCGGCCTGTCCGGCTCCGGCAAGTCGTCGCTGGCGTTCGACACGCTGTACGCCGAGGGCCAGCGGCGCTACGTCGAGTCGCTCTCGGCCTACGCGCGGCAGTTCCTCGGCCAGATGGAGAAGCCGGACGTCGACAAGATCGAGGGGCTGTCGCCGGCGATCTCAATCGACCAGAAAGGCGTCAGCCATAATCCGCGCTCGACCGTCGGCACGGTCACCGAGATCTACGACTACCTGCGCCTGCTGTTCGCGCGCATCGGCATCCCGCACTGCCCGCAGTGCGGCCGCGTCATCCAGACGCAGACGGTCGAGCAGATCGTGGACATCATCAGCGGCTGGCCGGAGGGCACGCGCATCCTGATCCTCGCGCCGCTGATCCGCGGGCGCAAGGGCCACCACCAGAAGGTGTTCGAGGACATCCGCAAGGCCGGCTTCGCCCGCGCGCGCGTCAACGGCGAAATCCGCGACGTGAACGAGGAGATCGAGCTCGACCGCTACAAGAACCACAGCATCGAAGCGGTGGTCGACCGCCTGACGGTGCAGCCGGCCGGCGACGGGCAGTCGCGCCTGGCCGATTCGCTCGAAACCGCGATAAAACTGGGCGAGGGCGTGGTGATCGTCAGCCGCGTCGAGGGCGACAAGGGCGAGGATCAGTTGTTCTCCGAGCAGTACGCTTGCCCGTACGACGGCTTCTCGCTCGGCGAGATCGAGCCGCGCTCGTTCTCGTTCAACACGCCGCACGGCGCGTGCCCGGCCTGCCAGGGGCTCGGCGTCAAGATGGAGCTCGATCCCGACCTGATCGTGCCGAACAAAGACCTGTCGCTGACCGAAGGCGCCATCAAGTCGAGTGGCGCCGCCAACGATGAGGACTCGTATTTCATGCGCCTGCTGACCGCCGTGGCGCACCACTACAAGATCGACCTCAATGCGCCGTTCCGCACGCTGACGCCGGAGCAGCAGCAGGTGATCCTGCACGGCAACCAGGGCGAGGTCGTCAGCATCGAATACACCAACCGGCAGGGGTTGAAGCGCTACTGGGAGACGAGCTACGAGGGCGTCATCCCGAACCTGGCGCGGCGGCACGCCGAGACGACCTCGGACTGGATGCGCTGGGAGATCGAGTCGTACATGTCATCGCGGCCGTGCCCGGAGTGCAACGGCGCGCGCCTGAAACCGGCCGTGCTC
This sequence comes from Chloroflexota bacterium, assembly GCA_016235055.1. NCBI lineage: Bacteria > Bacillati > Chloroflexota > Chloroflexota bacterium. Next base: position 34,052 of record JACRMK010000031.1, read on the forward strand.
GGCGTCACCGTCCAGAAGCGCAACATCGTCGACGTCACGCACATGAGCGTCGGCGACGCGCTCGGCTGGGTCGAGATGCTGCAAGGCAAGAAGACACCGCGCACGACCAGGCTGAGCAACGGCGAAGCGCTGCCCACCCTCTCCGCGCGCGAGCAGAAGATCAGCCAGCAGATCCTCAAGGAGATCTACAACCGGCTCGGCTTCCTGGTCGACGTCGGGCTCGACTACCTCTCGCTGCAGCGCTCGGCTGGCACGCTCTCCGGCGGCGAGGCGCAGCGCATCCGGCTGGCGACGCAGATCGGCTCGCAGTTGATGGGCGTGCTCTACATTCTCGACGAGCCGTCGATCGGCCTGCACCCGCGCGACAACGCGCGACTGATCCGCACGCTGACGCGCATGCGCGATCTGGGCAACACGCTGATCGTCGTCGAGCACGACGAGGAGACGATGCGCACCGCCGACTGGATCGTGGACATGGGCCCCGGCGCGGGCGAGCACGGCGGCAAGGTCGTCGCCAACGGCCCGCTCGAGACGATCCTCAAGACGCCCGGCTCGCTGACCGGCAAGTACCTGAGCGGCAAGCTGAAGATCGACGTGCCGGAGACGCGGCGGCCGGGCAACGGCCGCGCCGTCGAGATCATCGGCGCGACCGAGAACAACCTGAAAAACATCTCGGTCACGCTGCCGCTCGGCAAGTTCGTCGTCATCACCGGTGTGTCGGGCTCCGGCAAGTCGTCGCTGATCGTGGAGGTGCTGTACAAGCGGCTGGCGCAGGTCTTCTACGGCGCGCGCGAGAAGCCAGGCACGCACGCCGAAATCCTTGGCACCGAGCACCTGGACAAAGTCATCGACATCGACCAGTCACCGATCGGCCGCACGCCGCGCAGCAACCCGGCGACGTACACCAACGCGTTCAACGACATCCGCGACCTGTTCTCGCAACTGCCGGAGTCGAAACTGCGCGGCTACAAGGCCGGGCGCTACTCGTTCAACGTCAAGGGCGGGCGCTGCGAGGCGTGCCAGGGCGACGGCACCATCAAGATCGAGATGAACTTCCTGCCCGACATCTACGTGCCGTGCGAGGTCTGCAAGGGCAAGCGCTACAACCGCGAGACGCTGCAGGTGCACTACAAGGGCAAGAGCATCGCCGACGTGCTCGACCTGACGGTTAGCGAGGCGATCGAGTTCTTCGACGCGATCCCGTCGCTGCGGCGCAAGCTGCAGACGCTGCACGACGTCGGGCTGGACTACATCCGGCTCGGCCAGCCCGCGCCGACGATGTCGGGCGGCGAGGCGCAGCGCGTCAAGCTGTCGAAGGAGCTCAGCAAACGCTCGACCGGCCAGACGCTCTACATCCTCGACGAGCCGACCACCGGCCTGCACTTCGACGACGTCAAGCGGCTGCTCGGCGTCTTGCAGCGGCTGGCCGACGCGGGCAACACGGTCGTCGTGATCGAACACAACCTCGACGTGATCAAAAGCGCGGACTGGATCCTCGATCTCGGCCCGGAGGGCGGCGACAAGGGCGGTCAACTGATCGCCGAGGGCACGCCGGAGGCGGTGGCACGCGTGAAGGAAAGCTACACCGGTCAGTTCCTGCGCAAGATATTGAAATAAGGCCACCACAGAGACACGGTGAACAAGAACTGTCATCCTGAGCGCGGCGGCAATGCGTTGTTTTTACATGATGCCACGCGCGCGAAGGATCTGAAAACAGTGAACAATAGCGCCTGCGGCGGCCAATCGTTGAGATGCTTCACGCGCGTGGCGCAATCGTGTTCTGCGGGACTTGCCTTCGCGTTCAGCATGACAACGCCGTGTCTCCGTGCCCCTGTGGTGAAATGCTGATTGGGAGACCCCCATGCCAGAAAATCCAATACTGATCACCCTGCCGCTGGACGGTCTGCTGATGATCGCCATCCCAATCGCGCTGGCGGTCGCGATTCACCGGCGCTGGAGCGTGCGCGGCGCGCTGTTCGGCGCGGGCGTAGTGACGTTCATCGCCTCGCAGGTCGTGCACCTCCCGATGCTCTGGCTGATCGGTCTGCCGTTCCAACAGAAATGGGTCGCGATGCCCCCTGAATGGAACCTGCCGTTCAACGTGCTGGTCGGCGGCCTGACGGCCGGCCTGTGCGAGGAAACGGCGCGCTATATCGCGTTCCGCCGCTTCCTCAAGACGACACAGACATGGGAAGAGGGCCTGATGTTCGGCGCGGGGCATGGCGGCATCGAGGCCATTCTGCTTGGCGTGCTGGTGCTGGTGACGTTCGCCAACTACTACACGATCAGCCAGATGGACATCAGCGCCCTGCCGGAAGCGTCGCGCGCCGGCGCGCAGCAACTGGTCGACGCGATCAACCGCACGCCGCCGTTCGAAGCCTTGCTGGGCGCGGTCGAGCGCGTGTTCGCCATCTGCCTGCACCTGGCGATGTCGCTGCTCAATCTGGTCGCCGCGCGGCGCGGCAAGCCGGCGCTCGTCGGCGTCGCCATCCTCTGGCACGCGGCGGTCAACGGCATCGCGCTGGTGGCGGCCTCACTGTGGGGCGCGGTCGCCGCCGAGAGCGTGCTGGCCCTGACGGCGATCGCCGCGGTCGTGCTGATACTCCGCCTGCGAGCGGTTCTCCCTTCAAGCCGAACCGCGCCTTGAGCCTTTCGGGACCTGAGCCTGTTGGGACGGATATACCGCCAAGGTTTCGGAACTCATAAGTTCGTCATGCCGGTATGTAGTTAGCCGGAATGACGGGCTGTTAGGCCACGGCTTGTTTCTTGTCCTCCGACAGTTCTCAATTGTGCCCGTTGGTCCCTGACCCTGTCGAAGGGCAAACCTGCGACTTTCGTGCCTGTGTTATAATTTCTTCTCAGCGTGACGCGGCAAGCCAGCCTCGCGCAGGGAGAAAGCCATGAACATCAACCTGAGCAGTACCGACTGGAAGCAGCGGCGTGAAGACGCCGAGCAACTGGCGCGCGACATCGGTCAACAACTGTTCAAGTTCAGCGTGCGCTACGGCGCGGCCGTCGGCGCGCTGATTGTTTCGGCGTTCGCCGGGTGGTCGATCGCCAACGGCGTCTCGGATTACACCAAGGGCGGGTGGGAGACGCACATCGTCCAACGCAACATCGGCATCGACATCCACTTCCACCACTGGTATTACGGCATCCCGCTTGGGTTAATCGCCCTGCTGCTGATCAGTCGGCAGACGACACTGTCGATCTTCCTGTTCGGGCTGGGCGCGGCGCTCTCGACGCACTCGTACGTCAACGAAGGGGGCATACCGGCATTATTCGAGAACGGCGCGACATGGAAGGTTCCGACCGAGATCTACCTGCCAGCCGTCACGCTGTTCTGCGTGCTGTACGCGTTCTTCCTGTTGCGGCGCGAGGAGTGGCTGTCGCGCGCGCGCGAGCGCGAAGAGATCGCCATGTCGTACCTGTGCCCGTCGGCTATGGTGCCGTTGATCATGGGGCGCATCGACAAATGGGCGTCGGCCCGCTTCCGCCGGCGGCGCGTGCATCAAGACCGCTGGACGGCAATCCGCTATGCGTACTGGCGCACGCCGGATCCAGCGCTGCGGGGCGAGTGGCAACTGCACACCGTCTGCTCGCCGTTCGATGCGCATGCGTACCTGCTGGTCATCAAACTGCATCACCTGCCCATGGCGGGCCGCAAGGGCACGCTGGATGAGTGGATGGTAGAGTTAGACCGGCTGGTGCAACCCGAAGCGCGGCTGGCGCTGGCCGATGGCCGCATGGCGGACCTGGCGCCGGCCGATCCGGCCCGGCAAGCGGGCAACTGAGCACGAGAGAGGGAGTCATGTACGACACAATCATTTCTGCGAGCGAACTGAAGCGCCTGATTTCCAGCGGCGGTGACCTGGCGATCTTCGACACGCGGCACGTATTGACCGCGCCCGATCACGGCACCAATGCATACAAAGCGGGTCACATTCCGGGCGCACAGTTCGCGCACCTCGATCACGATTTGGCCGCGCCGATCAACGCGGACCCGCAGGCGCACAGCGGCCGCCACCCGCTGCCCGACATGGCGACCTGGCTGAAACGGCTGGGCGATTGGGGCGTGGAGCCGGAGACGCAGGTCATCGCCTATGATGATGCGGGAGGCATGGTCGCCTCGCGCATGTGGTGGATGCTGCGCATGGCCGGGCGCCGCGCCGCGGCTGTGCTCGACGGCGGCATGCCGGCCTGGCTGGCGATCGGCGGCGCATTGGAGACGAGCGAGAAAAAGCGTCCGGCTTTGCCACCGCACTCCGGCGGCAGCAGCTACGCAGACGAGCGCACGATCGCCGATGTGAGCGCCGACCGCGCACGCCCTGCCGCCGAGCAGCGCTATTTGCTGGTCGATGCGCGCACGGCAGAGCGCTTCCGTGGCGAAGTCGAGCCGTACGGCCCGGTCGCCGGTCACATCCCCGGCGCCGTCAACGCCTTCTACGGCGGCAATCTGAACCCCGATGGCACCTTCCGAAGCGTGGATGAGTTACGCGCGCGCTTCGCACCGATCGTGGCGCAGGCCGGCGACCGCGAGGTCGTGATGTACTGCGGCTCCGGCGTCTCGGCCTGCCATAACCTGCTGGCGATGGAGATCGCGGGGCTGCCCTCGGCGCGCCTGTTCCCGAACTCGTGGAGCGGCTGGAGCGCGACCGAGGGATTGCCAGTGGCAAAGGGCGAGGCGTAGTGCCCTGAGAAGGGTATCTGCCCGTAGACGATAGCTGTGCGATAAGGCTAGTTTTTGCCCACCCCCCGACCCCCTCCCAGCAAAGCTGGGAGGGGGCGAGAATCAAAGGGTATTTGCGCGGCGGCTTTGCCGCCGCGCAAATACCCAAACCCGATGCCCCCTTCTCCCCGCAAGCGGGGAGAAGGGGGTTAGAGGGATGAGGGGCGCAAAACCCATTCATATCTAAATCGGACGTATGATGGTTCAGTAAATATGAAACGGTGCAAATCGTGACCAAAACGTATCACATCTGGACCGAAGGCTGCCAGATGAACCTGGCCGACTCGCAGCGCGTAGCGATCGAGCTTGAGCGGCTCGGCTACGCGCCGAGCGAGCGCGCCGAGCAGGCCGACGTCGTCGTGCTCAACACCTGCGTCGTGCGCCAGCAGGCCGAGGAAAAGGCCGTTGGCCGCCTCTGGTCGCTCAAGCCGGCCAAGCTCAACAACCCTGACATGGTGCTCGCGCTGATGGGCTGCATGGTCGGCGTCAAGGACGCCGAGCCGCTGCGCAAGCAGTTCCCGTTCGTCGATGTGTTCATGCCGCCATCCGAGCCGGGGCCATTGGTGCGGCACTTGCGCGCGCGCGGTGACGATCCCGGCGCCGATCTGGAGCGCAGCGAGGTTGAAGCGCGGCACGCCATCCAGGACGAGTTTCGCCTGCCCGGCGGCGACACGGGCACGGTGTCGGCGCATGTGCCGGTCGTTTACGGCTGCAACCACGTCTGCACCTTCTGCATCATCCCTTACCGCCGGGGACAGGAGCGCAGCCGCCCGGTCGGCGACATTGCGCATGAGGTGCGGGCACTGGCCGCGCAGGGCGTCAAAGAGTTCACGCTGCTCGGTCAAATCGTCGACCGCTATGGCTACGATGTTGCCGATGGCCCGCGCCTGCCCGACCTACTGCGCGTGCTCAACGGCATCGACGGCGTAGAGCGCATCCGCTTCTTGACCTCGCACCCGAACTACATGGACGGCGCGCTGCTCGACTGTGTCGCTGAGCTGCCGAAGGTGATGCCGCACATCGAGGTGCCGGTGCAGGCCGGCGACGATGCGGTGCTGGCGGCGATGCGGCGCGGCTACACCAGCAGCGAGTATCGCGAGTTGGTCGGCCGCATCCGCGCGCGCCTACCCGGCTGCTCAATCGCGACCGATATCATCGTCGGCTTCCCGGGCGAAAGCGAAGCGCAGTTCATGCGCACCTACGACCTGCTGGCGGAGCTACGGCTCGACGTGGCGCACCTGGCGATGTACTCGCCGCGCCCAAACACTGCGTCGGCGCGGCGTTTGGCCGACGACGTGCCAGCCGAGGAGAAACTGCGCCGCCTGAAGGCGCTGGACGCGCTGCAGGAAGGCATCTCGCGCGAGATCAACGAGTCTCTCGTCGGCAGCGCGCAGCACGTGCTGGTCGACGGCCAGCACAAAGGCAAGTGGCGCGGCCGCACGCCGACCAACAAGCTTGTCTTCTTCGGCGACGATTCGCGCGACTGGCTGGGGCAGACGCCGATCGTGACGATCGTCGAGGCGGGCGCCTGGTCGATGCAGGGTGCGCTCGGCGGTGCGCCGCGCGCGGTCACCGGAGCGCCACCGCGCCGCGAGGTGATTCCGCTGAGCGGATAGAAACCAAAGACCCTTCGGATTCTCGAATCCCGAAGGGTCTTTTTTTCCTTCTAAAAGCATTCTGCAAATAACATCGGGCACGCCATGCGATGCGTAGGGGGCAGGTCTTTGACCTGCCCGGACAGGCCAAAGGCCTGTCCCTACATGCAGCGTGTAGACCTGTGCGGCACCATGTCGGATTATTTCTCAAACCACTCTACTGCCCCTTGCGCGACTCCTGCGCCTTGAAGGTCAGCCGGATCGGCGTCCCCGCGAACCCCCAGCGCTCGCGCATCAGGTTCTCCAGATAGCGCTGGTAGGAGAAGTGCACCGCGTCGGGATCGGTGACGTAGAACACGAACGTCGGCGGATTTTCGCCGGACTGCGTCGCGAAGTAGAAGCGCTGCCGTTTGTTGCGGTAGGTCGGCGGCGAGTGGCGCACCGTCGCATCGCGCACCAGGTCGTTCAACTCGGCCGTGCCGATGCGAATCGAACGTGACTCGCGCGCCTTGATCGCCGCATCCACGACGAGCCCCACCCGCTGCCTCGTTTTTGCCGAGATAAACAGGATCGGCGCCCACTCCATGAACTCCAGCGCCTTCCGCACCTGCTTCTCGTACAGCGGCAGCGTCGTCTCGTCTTTCTCGACCAGGTCCCACTTGTTGACGATGATGACGGCGCTCTTGCCCTCTTCGATGATGTACTGCCCGATGTGCGCGTCTTGCGCGGTAACGCCGTCCGCGCCGTCGATCAGCAGCAGCGCCACGTCGCAGCGCTGGATTGCGCGCAAGGCGCGGATGACGCTGTACTGCTCCACCGCGCCATGGTCAATCGCGCCGCGCCGCCGGATGCCCGCCGTGTCCACCAGCGTCACGTCCATGCCCTTCCAGTTCAGGGGCGTGTCGATCGCGTCGCGCGTCGTGCCGGGGATTTCGCTCACGATGGTGCGGTCTTCGCCGGTCAGCGCGTTGACCAGCGACGACTTCCCGACGTTCGGGCGGCCGACGATGGCGATCTTCGGCTCGGTGCTCTCCGGCGCGGGCGCCTGCGGGGGAATGCGCGCCACGACCAGGTCGAGCAAGTCGCCGGTTCCGTTGCCGTGTACCGCCGAGACGATGCACGGGTCGCCCAGCCCGAACTGGTAGAACTCGACGGCGTCGAGCTCGCGCTTGAGATTGTCGGCCTTGTTGGCGACCAGTACGATCGGCTTGCCGCTGCGGCGCAACTGTTCGGCCACATCCAGGTCACCCGCCGTGACGCCTTCGGTGATCGAGGTCACGAACACAATCACGTCGGCCTCAGTAATCGCGAGTTGCGCCTGGTGGGTCACCAGTTCCTGGATCTGGCGCGGGTTGTACTCGTGCATCAACTCCGTGCGGCGCGTCGTTTCGCGCTGGCCGGTCACGCGGTCGAGTCCGCCCGTGTCCAGCAGGGCGAACTCGACGCCGTTCCACACGGTATCGGCGTACAGGCGGTCGCGCGTGGTGCCGGGGCGCTCGTCCACAATCGCGAGCCGCTGACCGATCAGGCGGTTGAACAGCGTTGATTTGCCCACATTGGGGCGTCCGACAATGGCAACAATCGGTTTAGGCATGATTTCAAGGTCCCGGCGCGCGCGCCACAGTGACTTCGATGGTGTCCGGCACGATGCTCTCGACCCTCAGTGCATCGGGCTTGACGACCGTCGGGGTAATTTTGTACTTGCCGGGCGTCCTATTCGTCAGGTCGATAATGACCTGCACATCGTCCACGCGCAAGGATTGCAGTATTGGAAGCGGGCCGGCCAGAATGACGTCCACGGACTCCGGCGACAGCGTCGCCTTCAGCGCGCGGTCCAGCCCGCGCACGGTGATCTGGCGCTGCACGGTCTGGCCGCCCGTAATCGGCTGAACGTCGATCGTGACCACCACGCTCTGCGCATCGACCGGCGACACGCCTTCGGGCAACACGAGATTAACGCGGCTCACGAAGCCGATGCGCGAGTCTTTGATGTCGATCGGGTCCGTCGAGATAAATCCGCCGATCTCGTCGAGCCGGTTCGGACTGCCGACCACCGTCAGGGTGCTCGGGTTCACCGTAATGTTGCTGAGCCAGTAGCCGGCGGCGACGTTGCCGCGCGTCACGGCGCGCACCGACACATCCTTGAAGCCGAGCCGCTGCTCGACCGGCACGCGCACCGTGGCCGCATCCGGCACGATCCGCACGCCGGACACGACGTTGCCCTGCGCGTCACGCGCAAAGAGCGCGCTTTCGCGCTCGACTGTCGTCTTGGCGCCGCGCAGTTGCACGGCCGCCACAATTTCCGCCACCTGGTCGACGCGCGATTGCGGGCCGCTGACCTGCACGTACAGCGGGTTCGGCGCCGGCGCGCCCAGCAGGAAGCCGATCGGCGGGCTGTCGCCCACGTTGACCTGCACCGGGAACGACTTCTCGCGGTAATCCTCCAACCGCAGCGACACGCTGGCCGGATCAACCGACAGCAGCGCCACGTCCGTGTCAGCGAACTTGACTTGCACATCGTACACGCGCAGGCCGGAGACTGCGCCGGCCAGGTCGATGAACGCGCGCGCGCTCTGCAGGCGGTCGGCGCCGGACTGCAGGCGCTCCCAGCTCGCTTGCGACGCGCGGATGCGTACCCGCGCGGCGCGCTCGAACGGCTGGAACAGCACCAGCGAGGGCGGCTTGTTGACGATCTCGATCGGGATATCGCCCGGGAAAAAGTCGTCGCGCGACGGGTTCTGTTCGATCGCCGCCGCCAGCCAGATCGCCACGGCCAGCACGGCGGAGATCAGCGCGGTAGTCAGGTTGTCGGCCGTGAAGCGCGCCCAAGCCGGCATCCGCAGCCGGCGCGGCGCGCGCCGCGGGCGCGCGGGCGGCGCCTCGGTCGGCCTCTCGGTTTCCAGTGAGCGCGTGTCGTTCAAGTCAGCAATTGGCGCGTCCGTCAGTAGCGCCGGTTGGGATCGGCGTGTGTGAACAGATTCAGGATGCTCCGCAGCCGCACTTCATCGAGATTGCGGACCATGCGACCGTTGCGCGCGATGGAGATCGCACCGCTCTCCTCGGACACCACGACGCTGATCGCGTCGGTCTGCTCCGTGACGCCGATCGCCGCGCGGTGCCGGGTGCCGTAGTTCCGCTCGGTGGCCTCGTTCTGCGCCAGCGGCAGCATACAGCCGGCGGCCACGATGTGATCGCCGCGCACGATGACCGCCATATCGTGCAGAGCCGAGTTCTTGAAGAAGATCGTTTCCAGCAGCTCTTTGGACACGCGGCCGTCAATCGCCACGCCGGTATCAATGTACTGCCGTAGGCCGGTGCGCTGTTCAATCACGATCAGCGCGCCGAGGCGCTGCTGCGCCAGCGCGGCAATCGCTTTGCAGATCTCGTTGATGGCCAGTTGAGCGTCGCCGCCGGGCGAGCGGTCGAGCCAGCGGCCCGCGCGGCCCAGCCGCTCCAGCGCGCGGCGCATCTCGGGCTGAAAGATAACCGGCACAGCCACCAGCAGCGCGGGCAGGCTGTTGCGAATCAGCCAACTGACGGCGGTCAGGTGAAACACGGCGGTCAGGACGCCGGCCGCCCCCACCACCAGCAGCAGCCCGCGCATCAGCGTGACGGCCGGCGTGCCGCGCACGACATACAGCCCGGCGTATATGATCAACGCCACCAGCACAATGTCCACGACCGACAGCGCATCGAGGCGGCTGAGGGCAAGCAGAACGTTGGACATACGTCACGCGCGGCCGGCGCCGCGTCAGGCGCCGGCCCGTAATTGCGCCAGCAGTTTCTGGTACTCTTCGACCTTCGCCGGCTTGAGCGCGATGATGCGCTCGATGGTCAGGATCGCGTCGGTCGTCTGGTGGTTCAGCAACTGCGCCTCGCCCAGCGTGTCCAGCTCGCCAATCGCCTGCTCGGTGCGTCCGGCGCGAATCAGCAGGTCGATCAGGAAGTTCTTGAGCGCCGTGCTGCGCGGGCGCATGGACGCCATGTCCGCGACCATCGGGATCAGCTTGGCCGAATCGCCGCGCTTGTCATAGAGCGAAATCAGGTGCGCAAGCTCGTTCTCGGTTTCCGGCGCGCGGCCCAGTTTGAAGTACAGGTCGACCAGGCGCAGGCTCGCCTTGTCGTCGTCGGGCACCAGTCGACGCACCTGCATGTAGACCTGCAGCGCGTCCTTCCACGTCGCCTTCTGCATGAAGATATCGCCGATCATGTGCAGCGCGGTCACGGTCCAGCGATCGTTGACGCCGGCGCGCGCCACCAGCCGCAGGCCGGCCTCGTACGCCTTCTGCGCGCGATCGAGCTGCGCCAGACGCATGAACACGTCGCCGAGCGCCAGGTACTGGTCAATCGCGGGCGCGATGTCGCCGCGCGCCACCAGCACGTCGATCAGATGCTGGCGGACGTTGTCGTTGTCCGGCGCGTACGTCAGCACGCGCCCGTACGTGGCCGCCACCTGATCGCTGTCGCCGCGCGCCTGCTGCACCGCCGCGATCGCCATGTACTTCGCAATCGCGTCGTCCACCCGGTGCTGCTGCGCGAAGATCTCGGCCAGGCGCGCGTGCAGCGGCAGGAAGAACGGCGCAACCGCCAGCGCGTAGTAGCATTCGTCGGATGCGGCGGTCGGCTTGTCCAGCAGTTGATACTCGCGGCTGCTGTGCAACGCGCCGACCACGCGCTCGGCGCTGCCGGTGCCCACCGCCTCGGCCAGGCTGATCCAGCTATCCGGCGTGCTGGCCGCATCCAGTTGCTGGCGCAGGCCATCCACCCGCTCGCGCCAGTTCGGCACGGTGATGAATTCGGTGAGCGCATCGGCAAACTCGATGAGCTGCGTGGAGCCTTCACGCTGCCGCGCGACCGAGACGTACACATCGCTGACTGTCGCAATCAGCGCCGGCGACACCATCTCTTCATCCAGCAGCCGGTACGCGGCCAGCACATGCCGGAGCGCCTCCGGCATATCGCGGCGCGCGCGGCTGCATTGACCCAGCGCGAAATGGCTCGCCAGGTCATAGCCGGGCGTCTCGGTGGTGCGCTGAAATTCGGCTACGGCTTCGTCCAGCCGCAGCGTATCCAGGCACAACATGCCGATCGCGAAGTGGATGTCGGGCTCGTCGTAACCGGCGGCCAGTGCGCGGCGGTAACCGTTTATCGCTTCGTCCTGGCGGCCGCGCACGTGCAGGTCCATCGCGTTGGCCAGCAGCGGGCCGATTGCGTTCGACGCGCCCGGCGCCGGCGCTGCCGCTTCAAAGACGGAGTCCGCCAGGCGCGACAACGCCCGGCGGGCCGCTTCGAGCACCGGCCCGCCCTCGTCCGACGTCGCCGCCGGCGGCTCGATCATGGTATGACCGCTGGCGTCGGCGAGCGGCGGCTCAACCTGTTGCAGGGTGCCAATGATCGCGCGCGCATCCGAATTGCGCGGGTCGAGCGCCAGCGCCTTGCGCGCCTGTTCGGTCGCCTCGGCGGTGCGGCCAAATTCGTGCAGCATCTTCGCCAGCGTGGCCCATTCCTGTGCGGACTCCACGCTGCGGCCCAGCCGTTCGAACAACTCGGCCAGCCGCCGGCGCGACTCCAGGTGCAACGGCTGGATGCGCAGGATCGCCCGCCAGGGCGCCGCGGCCCGCAGCGGATCCGGGCCGCGCTCCAGGATTGTCGCAATCTGCAATTGCGCCACCAGCGCATTCTCACTGTCGCCCAGCCGTTCATAGACCTCGGCCAGCCGCTGCTGAATGCTAATGTCATCGGGCAGGAGTTCCGAGGCCCGGCGAAAGACGTCCTTGGCGTCCGCCAGGCGCTTCAACTCGATCAGTGCAGCGCCCAGGCTCGTCCACACGAGCGCGTCCGTGTCGAATTCGGCCAGCGCGCGGCGATATTCCACGACAGCCTGCGACCACTTGTGGTCCCACGCGAGATTGTGCGCTTTGCGCAGCGCCTCTTGAAAAACGACCTGGTTGCCGGGCATAGGAGTGGCGGACCGTGTTAGTTGTCGGCGACGACCGGGTTGCGCAGCGTGCCGATGCCTTCAATGTCGATCTCGACGACGTCGCCGGGCTTGAGCGCCGACACGCCGCTCGGTGTGCCGGTCAGGATCACGTCGCCCGGCTCCAGCGTCATCGCCTGGCTGATGAACGCAATTAACTGCGGGATCTTGAAAAGCAGGTCGCTGGTGCGGCTGGCCTGCTTCACGGCACCGTTCAGCCGCGCCGTAATGCGCAAGTCGGACGCGTCCAGCCCGGTGACGACCCACGGTCCGAGCGGCGCAAAGGTGTCGAAGCCTTTGCCGCGCATCCACTGGCCGTCGTCGCCCAGCCCGCGCGCCGAGACGTCGTTGGCGCACAGGTAGCCGAAGACATGCGCGAGCGCGTCGGCCTCGGCGATCTTGCGGCCGCGCCTACCGATGACCAGCGCCAGCTCGGCCTCGTGCTCGACCAGTTCGGCGCGGCCGCTCGGGTAGACGATGTTGGCGCCCGGGCCAATGATCGCCGAGTTCGGCTTCAGGAAGAAGGTCGGGTTGAGCGGGCGCGGCGGCAGGTTCGACGGGCCGCGCGCGGCCATCTCGTCGATGTGCTTCATGTAGTTGCGCCCGACGGCCAGCAGTTTGGTCGGCGCCACCGGCGCCAGCAGGTGCACGCCGGACAGCGCACCAACGCGCGCGCCGGGGCGGGCGGATGGTTCCAGAATCGGGCTGCCGGACAGCGCGAACACGTCGTCGCCTTCGACGACGCCCCAGCGCGTTTCTCCGGCAGCGGCATAGCGAATGATTTTCATAGCGTTAATATACCCGGGTGCCGTTGACGATCAAATAGTACTCGCACCCCAGGAATTTGGCCGCGCGGCGCGCGATGACGAGGCGGCTCAGGTAGATTTCGAAGAAGTCGCCGACTTTGGACACATCCGTGTCGATATCGATCTCCATCGCGATCTGTTTCTTGTCGGCGTCCACGCGCACGAACGAGCGCGCCGAGGCGTTGTTCACCAGGTCGTGTATGTCGTACGTCTCGGGGTGCGGGTTCTGCACGCGGCTCTTGTGCACGTCGGCCTTGTCGGCGATGATCACCGCCGCCGAGATCGGGCCGACCGGTTCGCCGCGCTCTTCCTCGTGGTTGCCGATCGCCCCCAGGATGACAGCGATTTCGTCATACGGCATGCCGAGCCGGTCGAGCACCTGCATGGCGATGAACGAACTGGACAGCGCGTGGCTTTCGCGGTGGATGACGTTGCCCGCATCATGCAAATACCCGGCAAGTTCGGCCAACTGCGCCAGCCGCTCCGGGTAGCCCAGCCGGATCAGGATATTGTAGCTGATGTTGCCGACCAGCGATGCGTGGCGATGGCCGTGCTCGGTGTACCCCAGCAAGCGCATCTGCTCGTTGGCCCGCTGCAGGAATGCAATGACTTGGGGATCCTTCTTAAGATCATCGATCGTCACCGGCATGGCGCGCTCGCTCACAACCACCGGCGGCGCGCCGATCTTCAAATCTTTCATAACGTCCTTCCCAACCGGCAGAGCCGGACACGGCATCGTGGCCGCCCCCGCTTAACTGTGTATAGTACCGCTTCCTGATTTTGTGGCCGCCGGCTTGCGCGCCCAGATCAGATCGTAATACGTCAGCCACTGATTGGTGGTGATGGCCGCAAGGTCCAGCGATGCCAGCAGCGCTTCGAACTGCGCGACCGAGTACGACCGGCCGGGAAAGGCCAGCCGATCCGCGCCGCAGCGATTGGTCACGACGAGCATGCCGCCCGGTTTGAGCGCACGCACCATCTCGCCCAGCGCCTGCCGCATATCCGGCAGGAACTCCAGCGCCTCGATGCACGTCACTGCATCGCATGCGCCGCCGGCTACGGGCAACTGCCGCGCATCGTTCTCCAGCAGATCGAGCGACTCCGCGAAGAACACGGTTTTGGCGGCCGCCACCTCCAGCATGGCGCGTGACGAATCGAGCCCGATAACGCGCCCTTTGAAATCCAGGTGGCGAAACAGCGTCAACGGCAGGCGGCCGGTGCCGGTGGCCACATCCAGCACGAGCGCATCGTCCTGCCCGGCCAGCAGTTCCGCCAGCGGCGCGCCAAGATGCCGGTCGTCCGCCTCGTCGTCGAACTCCTTGATCTCGTCGTACTCATGCGCGCTGCGGTCATATAGCCAGCGCACGACGCCCGGCCCCAGGTAGACGCCTTCCGTCTGGATAAACAGCCACCAGCCAAGTGCGACCACCACCGCAATCGCGGCAACGGCCGGCACAAGTAAAGTGGTAAGGTCCGCCACGGGCTAAGCGCCCAGCCGAGCACAATGCATAATGTCGTGCTACAAATTATAGCACACGGGCGCGGGCGACGCGACAACCGGCAGGATGTAACCGGAAAACCATCGAAGAGCATGGCCCCGGCGGCGGGCAGCCAGTCCGTCATTCCGGCACGATTTTGGCCGGAATCCACTTAAGGTGTGATGGTGGTCACGATGAAAGTGGAAGCCGGCTAACTACAGGCCGGCATGACGGACTTGCGACCTGCAACAGTCTGGCGATATATCCCAACCAGCCATAGCGTTTGACCAGCAATTCTCATTTTGGAGTCTGGCCACCAAGCTGCCCCCTCATCCCCTGGCCCCTTCTCCCCCGCGTTGCGGGGGAGAAGGGGAAAAGTGAATGGGGAGGGCAGCATTACTTACTCGTCGAATCGGTTTGCGTGATAAACACCTGAGCACCAGCGCATGACAAGCCGCCATTGGAAAGTACCCGTCCAATGCCAAATTGAGAATTGCTGAGCGTTTGACATTTCGCGGCGTCGCAGGCAAGATAGCGGGCAGACGCGCCGGTCACGTCGCGGCGCGCAGACTTACCCGGAGCATTCCATGGGCAATTTTTTCATCGCCGTCGAGGGCGTCATCGGCGTCGGCAAGACAACCCTGGCGCGTATGCTGCTGGCGCCGTTCACGGCCGAACCGATACTCGAAGTTGTCGAGGAAAACCCGTTCCTGTCGGATTTCTACCATGACCGGGCTAAGTATGCCTTCCAGACGCAGATTTTCTTCCTGCTCTCCCGCTATCGGCAAATGCAGGTCTCTGCGCCGGCGATCCTGTCGCGCGGCAATCTGGTCAGCGACTATATTCTGGCCAAGGATCGCATCTTCGCGCGCGCGACGCTCAACCGGGACGAACTGGATATGCACAGCCGCCTCTACCCGATCCTGGCCGAGAGCCTGCCGCCGCCCGACCTGGTGGTCTATTTGCAGGCGGACACCGATGTGCTGCTGAGCCGGATCGCGCAGCGCGACCGCCCGTTCGAGCGCGCCATGTCACGGGCGTACATCGACGGCCTGGCGGGCGCCTACGACCGGTTCTTCGCCGGCTTCGACGACGCTCCCCTGCTGACCATCAACACGAACGACCTTGACTTCGTGCGCAAGACCGAGGATTTCCAGCATGTCGTCGGCCGCATCCGGGCGCACCTCAGCATCGGCGAATTCCAACAGCAGTTGCTTTGATGCGTACAAAATAGAAATGTCACCACGGAGACACAGAGGCACAGAGAACATCATTTTTTCTCTGTGCCTCTGTGTCTCCGTGGTAGATTATAAAGCGGGCCGCTGCTGCAATGATCGAGAAATCGTATGACCAAACGGTACATCGTCATCGCGGGCAACATCGGCGTCGGCAAATCCACGCTGACGCAGTTCCTGGCCGACCGGCTCGGCTGGACGCCGTTCTTCGAGCCGTTCGAGGCCAATCCGTACCTCTCGGATTTCTACGCCGACATGCCGCGCTGGGCGTTCCAGTCGCAGATGTTCTTCCTGTCGCGCCGCCTGCGCATGCACCGGCAACTGATCACGCACCCCGGCACGGTGCTGCAGGATCGCAGCGTGTACGAGGATGCAGAGATCTTCGCCAAGAACCTGTTCCGGCAGGGGCAGATCGCCGAGCGCGATTACCGCTGCTACCGCGAACTGTACGACGTGCTGCTGGAGTTCCTGCCGGCGCCCGATCTGGTCGTGTATCTGCGCGCCGACGTAGACACACTGCTGGCGCGCATCGGGCAGCGTGGGCGGACGTACGAGCAGGACATTCCGCGCGCCTACGTGGCGCAGCTAAACACGCTGTACGAAGAATGGGCGTCCTCGTTCGCGATGTGCCCGATCCTGACCGTGCCATCGCACAACCTCGACTTCGTGAAGCACCCGGCTCACCTCGATCTGATTGTGACGAAGGTGCAGGAGAGGCTGCAGGGCAAAGAAACAGTGTCTTTCGACTGAGGGAGCGGAGCATTATGAACCTGAGCCATCTGGACGAGCAGGGCCGCGCACGCATGGTGGACGTGAGCGCGAAGAGCGACACTGAGCGCACAGCCATCGCGCGCGGCGCGATCCGCATGCAGGCCGCGACGCTGGCGCTGATCAAGCGCGGCGGCATCGAGAAGGGCGATGTGTTCGCCGTGGCACGCGTGGCGGGCATCATGGCGGCCAAGCGGACGAGCGACCTGATTCCAATGTGCCACCCGCTGATGCTGACCAGCGTCAAGATCGACTTCGACGTGCCCGACAGCGCGGAAGGCGCCGAGGCCGTGGTCGGCATCCAGGCGACGGTCAAGACGACCGGCAAGACCGGCGTCGAAATGGAGGCGTTAACCGCCCTCAGCGTCGCCGCACTGACGATCTACGACATGGCCAAGGCGGTCGATCGGGGCATGCGCATCGAGTCCGTGCGACTGGCCGAGAAGCACGGCGGCAAGAGCGGAGACGTTATCCTGGAGTGACCGCCGCGGCCTTGGCAATCCGCCTAGGGTCGTGCAGTTTGAACTGAATCACGATCGCCGTCGCCAACCCGCCGACCGCCGAGACGGCAAACGCCGCCGGGTAACCGGCGATGTCGGCCAGCGTGCCCGCCAGCAATGGGAACACGATCGTCGATGGCGCGACCAGCGTGTTCGCGAGACCGATGTACGCGGGCCGCTCGTTGTGCGTGCCGAACTCCAGCGTCATCGCAATCGCAATCGTCCAGACCGCGACGTTGGCGATGCCGGCCAGCGTGAAGACGGCGTAGAACCAGTTGATGTCCGGCGCCAGCCACGCCAGCACCGCGCTGAACGTCGCGCACAGGATGCCGATCTGCATCACGCGCTTATGGCCAAGCCGATCACTGAGCCAGCCCATCACCGCGTTCGCGCCGATCTGCGCGGCGGTAAAGACGCTGGTCATGATGCCGGCGACCAGCGGCCCCATCCCATGCTGTTTCACCGCGAAAACGGTGTAGAATGCGATGGACGTGACGGCCATCTGCGCGATCATGCGGGCGATGATGAACCAGCGGAAGTTGGCGTCGCGGCGCAGGATGGCGCCGAGTTGGCTCCAGAAGGCGCGCTGGTTGGGCGCGGCGCCCGTCGGCGGCGCGGGGCTTTCCCGAATCGACGCGAACCAGCCCCACGAAAGCGCCATCGCCACGAAACCGAGCAGAAAGCAGAGCGTGAAATTCGCGGGCGCGCCTACCCGCTCGAGAATCAGGCCGGCGGCCACGGCGGTGATGCTGGAGGCGAGGTTGACGCCGGCCGCCTGCGTGCCGAAGAATATGCCGCGCCGATCCGGCGGCACAATCTTGGCGATCAGCGACTGCCACGGCACGGCGGTCAGGCCCGCGCCAATGCTGTTCCACGTCAGCAGCGCGAACGTGATGATGAGCGCCAGCGTGTGGTCCATACCGGGCAGGAACCAGGCGACGGCCGCGAAGCCGAGCACCGGCCAGCGCTCCTGGATCGTCATGAAGAGTGCGAGCGGCTTGTAGCGGTCGCGTTTGGCGACCAGGTTGACCGTGAACAACTGCGGCAGTTGCCAGCCCATGCCGCGCATCGAGGAGATCAGCCCGATCAGCAGGGCCGAGTCGGTCATCTGACTGACGAACAGCGGCAAGATCGTCACATATGAGATAAAGCCGAGTCCCAGCCCGAAGAAGCCGCCATCGAGCACGCTGACGGAAAAGTTGTGGCGAAAGTTCTTCTGCGCTTCAGTATCCATGCCGCACCATCAGGGGCATTCAATTGTCGTAGTGCATGATAAATAAATCCGAGAAGCGGGCGCTGAGCGGCGCAATACGCCGTCGAAGCGCGCATTTACCTGCCCTTCGATAGGCTGTTCAGAAACTTCGCTGCATTCGACACCAAAGCGTCACCGGTTGTCGCCCCGGCGAAAGCCGGGGCCCAGAGGCAGCACCGCTGGATGCCGGCTTTCGCCGGCATGACGGGTTGGCAGTCCGGCGCACCAGTTTCTGTCCGCACGCACGTCGGCGCGCCGACCCGGAATTCTCGGGGCACGGTCGCAGCCATTGTCAAGAGACTTTTCAATCGCCATGCCGCACCGTGTGTGCTAAACTCACCGGGCGATTATACATCACGGGCGGCGCGGTACACAATGCGCTTGCGATCCACGAAATCACACGAATGAGCAAGTTGGTCTTTCATGCGGGCAGGGCTTTTTCAAAGTTGGATTTGCTCTCTCCCTAACCCTCGTCCGCGACGCAAAAACGGCGTCGCAGGCGCGGGAATTGATTCCTTCCCCCGTTCGCAACTGCAGTGAACAGGGGGAAGGTTAGGAAGGGGCAGTTTGGACTCCGACTATGAAATGGCCCTGTTCATTCGGGTGCATCCCAGTAAGCGTTCAGTCCAGTTGCGAATCAATAACCGCAGAGCGCGCCGAGTACGCAGAGCAAACCTGCCTAACCGGTTGGGAGCTGGATTTTGGGATTTGGGAGTTGATGTGTGGCAACCGGTTGGGATTTGGATTTTGGGATTTGATCTTATTCGTGTTCCTTCGTGTCATTTCGTGGATAATACCTCTCAAGGAGACCGCCGATGAGCCTGCTGAACAAACAGATTGAAGCCAGCGAAGCCGACATGGTCGCCTTTCTGCAGTCGCTGGTGCGCATCGCAACCGTCAACCCGCCCGGCGAGCGCTACGAGGAGTGCGCCGGCGTGCTGGACAAGCGCTTGCGCGCGCTCGGCATGACGACGCAAGTCGTGCGCGTGCCGGACGAGATCGTGGCAAAAACGTACCCGGACTCAGCCGGCTACGCGCGCTACAACGTAATCGGCCGTTGGGACGTGGGCGCGCCCAGGACACTGCACTTCAACGCGCACTATGACGTGGTGCCGGTGTCGGGCGCGTGGAAGCACGACAGCCCGTTCAACCCGGTCGTCGAGGACGGCTGGGTCTACGGGCGCGGCTCGGGCGACATGAAGGGCGCGATCGCCTCGCTGATCACCGCGCTGCAGGCGCTCAAGGCGTGTGACGTGATGCCGCACGTGAACATCGAGGTGTCGCTGACGGCCGACGAGGAAGTCGGCGGCGAACTGGGCGCAGGCTGGATCGTGCGGCAAGGGCTTGTCAAGCCGGATTACGCCATCGAGTGCGAGGGCGGCGGCAAAGACAACGCCGGCTACGGCCATAACGGCGTGCTCTGGTTCCGCAGCGAGGTGACCGGCAAGCCGGCGCACGCCTCGCAGCCGCACAAGGGCATCAATGCCTTCGAGGGCGCGGCAAGCATCGTCAACCATATGCAGCCGATCAAAAAGACGCTGACCAAGCGGGCGTTCACACAGTCCAACGGCAAGGTCATGCACCCAACGATCAACATCGGCGGTGTGTTCGGCGTCGGCGGCGGAGCCAAAGTCAACACGGTGCCCGGCCAGGCGTGGTTCACAATCGACCGTCGCATCGTGCCGAGCGAACGGCTGAAAGACGCCGAGCGCGAAGTGCTCGCCGCCTTGCGCGCGGCGAAGGCGCGCACGCCGAAGGTCAAGCTCGACGTGTCGGTCTTCCAGCGCATCGACCCGTGCGTCAGCGACCCCGACTCGGCGTTCCACCGCCAGTTTTCAGATGCGGTGCGTGCCGTGCGCGGCAAGAAGCCGAAGTGGTCGGTGGTCAGTGGCTTCACCGACTTGCACTGGTACGTGCACGACTTGAAACTGCCAGGCATCGGCTACGGGCCGGGCGGCGAAAGCGCGCACGGCATCAACGAGCGCGCCAAGATCGAAGACCTCGTCTCCACCGCCAAGGTGTACGCGCGGTTCATGGAGACGTTCAAGCCATAACCCAATGACCCTGCGGATTTTGAAAACCCGCAGGGTCTACTTTGGAAGAACTATGAACTACATCTGCTCAAATTGCCGAACAATCTATCCGGCGGGACCGCAGGCGTGGCGCTGCGCGGCGTGTGGCGCGCACCTTGAGATGGAAACGCGCGCGCCATTCAAGGCCGGCGCGATCAACCGCGACGACCACACCCTCTGGCGCTATCGCGCGATGCTGCCGGTGAGCGATGACGAGCCGATCGTCTCGCTCGGCGAAGGGATGACGCCGCTGGTGGCCGCGTCCTTTGCGGGCCATACGGTGCACTTTAAGCTGGAATACATGGCACCGACCGGGTCGTTCAAAGACCGCGGCACGACGGTGCTCGTCAGCAAGCTGAAGGGGTGGGGCGTGCAGCGCGCCGCCGACGATTCGAGCGGCAACGCGGGCGCGTCATTCGCGGCCTACGCCGCGCATGCCGGCATCGCCGCCGAAGTGTATACGCCGGCGTACGCATCGCCGGCGAAGCTGGCGCAGATCGAGATCTTCGGCGCGAAGCTGAACAAGATCGAGGGCGTGCGCGAAAAGGCGACCGAGGCGATCGAAAACGCGGTCGCCGGCGGGTTGGTCTACGCCTCACACGCCTGGTCGCCGTTAACGTACGAGGGCACCAAGACCGTCGCGTACGAGATCTGGGAGCAACTCGGCCGCCGCGCGCCGGATGTCTTCATGAGCCCGGTCGGGCAAGGCTCGCTGTTCCTGGGCGCGTATCGCGGATTCCAGGATTTGCTGGCGGCGGGACTGATTGCGAAACTTCCGCGCATGATCGGTGTTCAATCTAATGCATGTCCGCCGATCGTCGAGGCGGTGCGGCAGGGGCTCGACCGGCACGCAACCATCGACAAGCAGCCGTCGGTCGCCGAGGGCATCAGCCTCGCGCACCCGATCCGCGACCGCGACGTATTGCAAGCGATCCGCGACACGGGCGGCACGGCGATCGGCGTGGACGACAGCGAGACGCTGGCCGCGCGCGACGAACTGGCGCGCACCGGCCTGTATGTGGAGCCGACGAGCGCCGTGGTCGGCGCGGCGCTGAAGCGCGCCGGGTTGAGCGGCATTGTCGTGGCCGCGCTGTCCGGCAGCGGCCTGAAAAGCCCGCCCAAGTAGGACAGGGATCAGGGCACAGGGATCAGGGGTCAGGTTCTTGGGATTTGGTGTTTGGGATTTGGGAGTTTCTTGAGTGTCCACTGGCAAACAGATTCGACTGACACAATACGCGGCGTGCGCCGGCTGAGCGGGCAAACTGGGCCCGGCCCTGTTGGCGCAAGTTTTGCGCCCGTTAAGCGAATCGTTTAATCCGCTGCAATTTCCGAACCTGCTGGTCGGCCTGCAAACGTCCGACGACGCTGCCGTTTGGCGCCTGAACGACACGCACGCGATTGTGCAGACAGTGGACTACTTCCCGCCGATCGTGGACGTTCCATACGCCTTCGGCGCCATCGCGGCGGCGAACGCCATGAGCGACGTCTACGCCATGGGCGGCGAGGTCATCTTCGGGCTGGCCATCGCCGGCTTTCCGGCCGACTTCCCGCCTGAGGTGATAACGGAGATCTTCCGAGGCGGCGCGGAAAAGATGGCCGAGGTCGGCGCGGTCATCGCGGGCGGCCACACGGTGCAGGACGCCGAGCCAAAGTACGGCCTGTGCGTGACCGGACTCGTGCATCCCGGCCATATCGCCACCAAAGGCGGCGTGCAGGCAGGCGACGCGCTGATCCTGACCAAGAAGCTCGGCACCGGGCTGATCTCGACCGCCGCCAAGAACGGCCGCTGTGATGCCGGCGTGCTGGCGGACGCCGTGGCATCGATGGCCCGGCTCAACCGCACCGCCGCGCAGATTATGATGGAAGTCGGCGTGCACGCCGCCACGGACATCACAGGCTACGCCCTGCTGGGGCACGCCAACGAGATGGCCGAGCGGAGTGCCGCCGGGCTGCGCATCCGCGCCGAGGCGCTGCCGGTGCTGGATGGCGCGCTGGCGTGCGCCCGCGACGGCCAGGCCAGCGGTGGCACGGGCCGCAATCGCAAATACCTGGCCGACAAGGTCCGGCTGCCGGCGAACCTGTCCGGCGAAATGAACGACCTGCTGCACGACCCGCAGACCTCCGGCGGCCTGCTGATCGCGACGCCGCCGGCGCAGGCCGCGGAGATGATGCGCCGGTTTGCCACCGCCGGGCAGGATGCCTGGCTCATCGGCGAAGCGATTGAAACGCCGGGACTGGAAGTCGTCTAGCGCTTTTACAATTCCGCTGTTCTGCATTATTATTCGCCCGCACGCCGCGCCAGCGCGCGCGGCCGGGCGCCGAATACCTGATCGGGAGAAAGCATGGATTCACCACATACGCATCCGCGAGTCGTCGTGACCGGTCTCGGAGCTGTCACGCCGCTGGGTTTGAATGTTGACACGACGTGGCAGAACCTGCTGCGCGGCGTTTCCGGCGCGAGCCTGATCTCTCGCTTCGACACGACCGGCTTCGCCGTGCGCATCGCCAACGAGGTCAAGGATTTCGACCCGATGGCGTACCCGGACGTGATCGACCGCAAGGAGGCGCGCCGCTTCGACCGCATCATCCAGTTGACGCTGGTGGCGGCCGCCGAGGCAATCCGGCAGTCCGGCCTGAAAGTCACGGCCGACAACACCGATGAGATCGGCGTCGTGATCGGCACCGGCATCGGCGGACTGGGCGCGGTGCAGGAAGCGGCCGACACCCTGCACAGCAAGGGACCGATGCGCGTCTCGCCGTACACGGCCACCAACATGCTGCCGAACATGCCGGCCGGGCAGGTGGCGATCACGTTCGGATTGCGCGGCATCAACTACTGCCTGATCTCGGCCTGCGCCACCGGCTCGCACGCGATCGGCGAGGCGTTCGAGATCATCCGGCGCGGCGACGCGCAGGTCATGGTGGCCGGCGGCGCCGAGGCACCGCTGACGCCGATCGGCCTGGCGGCATTCCACCGCACCGGCGCGATGTCGACCCGCAACGACGATCCGCAGCGCGCTTCGCGCCCGTTCGACAAGGACCGCGACGGCTTCGTGATGGCGGAGGGCGCCAGCCTGCTGGTGCTCGAGAACCTCGAGTCGGCGCGCGCACGCGGCGCGACCATCCTCGCCGAGATCGTCGGCTACGGCGCGACCGACGACGCCTACCATGCCAGCGCGCCCGCCGAGGGCGGCGTGGGCGCGATCAAGTGCATGCAGCGCGCGTTGAAGAAGGCGGGACTCCAGCCCGGCGATATCGACTACATTAACGCGCACGGCACCAGCACGACGCTCAACGACAAGGGCGAGACACAGGCGATCAAGGCCGTATTTGGCGACCTGGCCTACCAGGTGCCGATCAGCTCGACCAAGTCGATGCTCGGGCACCTGCTCGGCGCGGCCGGCGCGGTCGAGGGCGTCGTCAGCGTCAAGACGATCCTTGAGGGCAAGATTCACCCGACGATCAACCTGATGACGCCGGATCCCGACTGCGACCTGAACTACACGCCAAACGGGACGATTGAGCGCAATGTCGACGTGGTGCTGTCCAACTCGTTCGGGTTCGGCGGGCACAACGCCACCGTTATCTTCAAGAAATACGCGTCCTAGCCGCAATACCGTTCAAATAGCCGACCACGGACGTTGACAACCCAGTTGTGCTTCTGACACGGAGTTGCCCTCTGCTCTGGCGCCAATTGACGCGCAGTGTTCGTAGTGGATTTTCCCACCCCCCGGCCCCCTCCCAGCTTCGCTGGGAGGGGGAGAGAGAAAAATGGGATTTGCGCGGCGGTAAAGCCGCCGCGCAAATCCCTAATCTCTTGGCCCCTTCTCCCCGCCGTGAGCGGGGAGAAGGGGTCGGGGGATGAGGGGCCATTAAAGCGTGCCAGCGTCCGGAGCTGCACGTATGTCGCCCGGATCATTTCAAGCACGGCGGCTGTCCGCAGACGGCTTATCTGAACAGGATTGGGCCTAGCCGATTGTTACGCTCATGAGACGGGCAAGCGGGCCGCGGCTCGTTTGCCCGTCTCGGCTTTTCATTTCCCCATGACGACACCCGCCGAGTTGGAAAACGGGCTCCAGTTGAACTTCCGCGACAAGTCGCTCCTAGTGCGCGCCCTGACGCACAGCTCGCATTTGAACGAAAGCGTGCAGCAGTCCGGGCTGGACAATGAGCGGCTCGAATTCCTCGGCGATGCCGTGCTCGATTTCCTGACCGGCGAGTACCTCTATCACCGCTATCCGGAAATGCCGGAGGGCGAGCTGACGAATCTGCGCTCGGCGCTGGTCAAACGCGAGACGCTCGCCCAGTTCGCGCGGGCGATCGACCTGAGCGCGTACATGCTCGTCGGCAAGGGCGAGCGCGCCGCGGGCGGACACCAGCGCTCGCCGCTGCTGGCCGGCGCGTTCGAGGCACTGGTCGGCGCATTATACCTTGACCAGGGCATCGAGGTGGCGAAGCAGTTCTGGTTCCGCTTCGCGGAGCCATACCTGGCGCAGGGGCGTCTTGATAAGGATGCCAAGAGCCAGTTGCAGGAAGCCAGCCAGGGCCGGTTCCAGGTCAAGCCGCTGTACCAGATTGTCTCGGAGAGCGGCCCCGACCATGCCAAGGAGTTTGTCATTGAGGTGCGCATCGGGGAGCGCGTGATGGGCACGGGTCGCGGCAACACGAAGCAGCGTGCCGAGCAGGAAGCGGCGCGCATGGCGCTGGCCGCGCTTGGCCGCGCCCCGTCCGGCGAGGCATGAGCCGCCCCCGCCTGCTGGTCACCGGCGCCAGCGGGTTCCTCGGCGCGGCGGTGATGCGGCTGGCGCGTGACGCATACAAAACGCTTGGCACCTACCATGCGCGCCCCTGCCCTGCCGCCGTCGCGCTCGACCTGACTGACGCCCGTGCCGTGCAGCGCGTCATTGCCGATTTTCAGCCGCAGGCCATCATCCACACCGCATACGACAAGACGCGCGCGGACGTGATCGCCGATGGCAGCACGCATGTGGCCGCAGCGGCAGCGCGCTGTGGTGCTCGTCCCGTTCACCTGTCCACTGACCCGGTATTCGACGGCAAGAAGGGCGCGTATACGGAAGACGATCCGACGGGCCCACTGATGCCATACGGCGTGGCCAAACTGGCTGCCGAACAGGCGGTCAGCGCCGCGTGCCCGCCGGCTGTGCTGGTGCGCACATCACTTATATGGACTGGACGGCAGCGATGCGCAGAGCCGACTGGTGCTGGACGGCGCAATAAGAGGGCAACCGGTGGACCTGTTCACCGACGAGTGGCGCTCGCCGATTCTATTGGACGACCTGGCCGCGGCGGTGCTCGAACTGGCCGCGCTCGACGCGCGCGGCCCGCTGCACGTGGCCGGCTGCGAGCGACTCAGCCGCTATGACTTCGGCCTGTTGCTGGCGCGATATTACGGCGCACCGACTGCTCATCTGGTAGCGGCCTCAGTGGCCGCTTCCGGACTGGTGCGTCCGCACGACTGCTCGCTCGACAGCCGCCGCGCACAGGCGCTGCTGCGCACGCGTTTGCGCGGCGCACGCGAGGTGCAGCAATTCTCAATTTGGCTTTGTACGGGTACTTTCCAATGCCGCTTGCGATGCGCTGGCTCTCAGGCGCTTGTCACGCAAGCTGGCCCGCCGAAAAAGTGGCGCTGCCCTCCCCCCGACCCCCTCCGAACTTCGTTGGGAGGGGGCGAGATTCTTAGGGGAGGTGCGCGGCGGCTGCGCCGCCGCGCACCTCCCCGTTAGCTTTTCCCCTGCTCCCCCGCGCGCGCGGGGGAGAAGGGGCAGGGGATGAGGGGGCATA
>JACRMK010000032.1 GCA_016235055.1 Chloroflexota bacterium
GATGCGCCAGGGACGCACACTCGCGCATGGAAATGGGCGTGTCGTTGTAGGGACGGGTCTTTGACCCGTCCAGTTGGCCAGGTCAAAGACCTGGCCCTACGCCTGGAGTTGCCTATTTCCATGGGAGCCGGAATCCAGGCAGACGTAACACAGGCCGCTACGCGCGCCAGATGGTGGCGTGCGCACAGGACAACCAAGACAAATCAGGGCATCTAAAAATCGAAACGGAATAAGTTCACTCGTCCACGAAGTATAACGGGGAACTGACGGAGGGCAAGAAGTCCAGCGCGGCGCAAGGACCGGTCACTCCGGGGTGCATTTCAGATTGGGGGACGGGCACATGCGGCCCAACGAGACGTCACTCCCGCGGAAGCGGGAGTCCAGGGGCAACACCGCTGGATGCCCGCTTTCGCGGGCATGACGTGTGGTTGTGCCGCTCAGGGCGCGTTCAAGTCCGCGCCGTCATCGCTCTGCGCCATCAGCGCCAGGAACGTCTGCACGACCCGCGGGTCGAAGTGCGTCCCCGCCTCGGCGCGGACATAGGCCAGCGTCTCAGCGTCCGGCCAACCGCTGCGGTACGGGCGGTCGGAGCGCAGCGCATCCCACACGTCCACCACCGCGAAGATGCGCGCCGTCAGCGGTATCTGCTCGCCTTTGAGACCGCGCGGGTAACCCGTGCCGTCCCACTTCTCGTGATGACAGTACGGGATGTCGATCGCCGGCCGCAGGTAAGCGATCGGCGCCAGCATCTCGCGCGCATAGTCCGGGTGTTTGCGCATGACCTGCCACTCCCTCTCGCTCAGCGCTCCCGGCTTGAGCAGGATGCTGTCCGGCACGCCCATCTTGCCGATGTCGTGCAGCAGCGCGCCGCGCTGCATGTGCATCAGTTCACTATCGCCCAAACCCATCGAGCGCGCCAGGCGTAGCGCCAAAGCGGTCACCCGCTGGGTGTGCCCCTCAGTCTCCTTGTCGCGCAGATCGAGCGCCCGCGACCAGCCTTCGATCGTGGCGTCGTAGGCGAGCGAGAGGTCCAGATTCGAGCGTTGCAGGTTGTCGAAGAGCTGCGCATTGTCAATGGCAATCGCCGCCTGTCCGGCGAGCGTTTCAAGAAACTCCAGCCAAAGCGGGTCGGGGGCCAGCGGCGTGCGGTGGAACACTTCCAGCACGCCTTTCACTTGCCCTTTGGCGATCAGCGGCACGCCGTAGTAAGCGGCCAGGCCTTCCTGCTGCCACAGCGTTACAAAGTGGGCATTCGCCGCTGTGGCTATGACATCGGTTACATGCATCATGCGTCGCTCCTGCACGGCGCGGCCGGCGAAGTCCTCGCCGACGCGGATGCGCGCCGCCTGCGCGTAGTACGTGCGAAAGCCGCGCCCGCTGGCGTATGCCAGCGTCTGGGCGTAGGGATCGAGCAGCAACACGGCGGCGCAGTCCACCTGCAGTTGCGAGGTGACATGCCCGAGCAGGATGTCGAGCGTGATGCGTAGGTCCATGCTGGCCTTGATGGCGAGGTCAATATCGTGCAGCGCCTGCAATTGGTTGAGATGGCGCACGGTCTCTTCGTGCAGGCGCATGCGGTGCAGGGCGGCTCCGCTCATCTCGGCCAGTGATTCGAGCAGCGCCAGTTGTTCAGCCGTGAAGGAACGTTGTGGCGGCAACGCGATGAACAGCACCCCCACCGCCTCGCTGCCGCTGCGCAGCGGCAGACCGGCGACGCTGCGGACGGGCGGTATCCGTTCGTAGTTATCGGCGCGTGCGCGGGGGTCACTCCGAAAGTCGGCGGTGGAATAGGTCTGACCGCTGGCAAAGATCGCACCGGCGATCCCCTCGCCCGGTTTCAGCGGCATCGTCACGAGCTCCTGGAACCAGCCGCGGTTGATGGCAGGGCGCAGATAGCCGCTATCGGCGTGATAGAGCCAGATCGCGCCGGCGTCCGTGTCCAGCACAGCCAGCGTTTCGTCAAACAGGATCGTCAGCGCGTCGTCGCTGGTCTGCGCCATGCGCAGGGCAACCGAGACGGTGTGCAACGCCTTCAGTTGCGCCACCTGCTGCACGGTCTCCTCGTGCAGGCGCATGCGGTGCAGGGCCGCGCCGGCCATCTCGGCCAGCGACTCGAGCAATTTGACTTGCTCCGCCGTGAGCGGGTGCGCGGCCGGCTTCGATACGAACAACACCCCGACCGACGTTGCGCCGGTGCGGATCGGCAGGCACACGCCGCCCCAGCCGGCCGGCACCTGCTCATGGGTCGTGGCGCGGGAGAGCGGATCGTTTAAGAAGTCGGCACTGAGGTGCGCTTGTCCGCTGGCAAAGACCGTTCCAGCAATGCCTTCGCCGGGTTTCATCGGTGTTTTGCCCAGCGGCGCAAACCAGCCGCGTTCGACGGAAACGCGCAGTTCGCCGCTATCGCCGTGATAGAGCCAGATGGCGCCGGCGTCGGTTTCCAGCGCGGCCAGCATTTCGTCCAATAGAATCGGCAGCGCCTCGTCGATGGTTTCGGCGCTACGCAGTGCCGCGGAGACGGTGTGCAGCGCTTCCAGTTCCGCCATGCGGTGGCGCATCTGTTCCTCGCTCTGCCGGCGCGCCGTGATGTCGCGGGCCACCCACAGCGTCTGCTCCTCGTCCATCGGCGCGATGGATGATTCGAACCACACGCCCGGGTTGCCGCTGAGTTCATATTCGATCTGCGTGGTTTGTTTCGTATCCAGCACCTGTTGTACAACCGTGCGAAAGACGTCAGCCTGTTCGGACGGGAAGACATCGTGCAGCCGTTTGCCCAGCAATTCGTGCGGGGGTATATACCAGACCGCGGGGGCGGTGGGGCCGATCTTGCGATAGATGCCCTCGCGGTCAATGACCAGCACCACGTCACGCATCGAGGCAAACAGGGCGCGCAACTCGGCTTCCGACGCAGCCAGCGCCTGCTCCGCCCGTTTGCGTCCGGTAATGTCATTGAAGACCGTGAGCATGGCCGGTTTGCCGGCGTAGGCAAACGGCATGGCGGAAACCTCAACGTCAATCGGTGTTCCGTCGAGCCGCACGAATTTTTCTTCCATGGTGGGAAGAGGCACACCGTCGCTCAGCGACTGCTGAATGCGTTTCAAGACCAGTGCCCGGTAGTCAGGGTGCACAAACTCCATAACCGGCTTTCCGGCTAGCTCAGCGGGGCTGGCGGCGCCGATGAGGGCGGCGCTTGACGGGTTCGCAAAGACGACGCGCCCCTGGCTGTGGACGATCACGCCATCGGGCAAGGTCTCCACCAACAGGCGGTAACGTTCTTCGCTCGCACGCAACGCCGCTTCCACCCGCTGGCGCTCGGTGATGTCGCGCGCAATGGCCGTGTAGAGTTTCCTGCCGGCTATCTCGACGCCGGAGATCGAAATCTCGACCGGAAATTCCTCTCCGTTCGCGCGGACGCCGGCGAGTGTGGGCAGTTCGTTCATGGCGCGCATTGTTATGCCATCGTTGACAAAGCCGTCGAACTGTCCGGCATGGGCCGCGCGAAAGCCCTGGGGAACAAGCAGGGCGAGCGGCTGCCCGAGGGCCGCCGCCGCCGGGTGGCCGAACATCTTCTCGGCGGCGGCGTTAAAGCCAACGATGCGCTGGTCCACGTCGACGGTAATGATCGCATCCATCGCCGTCGCGATAATGCCGGCCAACTGCGCGCGGCTTTCCGATAACGCCGCTTCCGTGCGCTTGCGGGCGGTGAGGTCGCGAGCGATACCGATCGCGCCGACGATGGTCCCATGCTCCCAGTGCGGCGCCGTACTGAGTTCCAAATCCAGATACGGGCCCGCCTGCGTGCGAATGCGTGTTTCAAAGACCGGCGGTGTTTCACCCGCCATGCCGCGACGGAAATACTCGGCCACACGCGGCAGGTCATCCGGGTGAATCAGCGATGCGAATGGTTGGCCGACCCATTCGGCCGGCGGCCACTGTGTAAGCGCCTCAAAGGCCGGATTCACCGAGGATATGCGGCCATCCGTCTCAACGCTGAAGACAATGTCGCGCGCCACGTCCACCAGGGAGCGATACTTCCGTTCCGAATCCTTCAGCGCCTGCTCCGCCCTCTTGCGCTCGGTGATGTCATGCACGGCGCCGACCAGGTAGTTGCATTGACCGGCCTCATCAAAGAGCGGCGCGATGCTGACGTCCCCGACCAGTGTGCCGGTCGGGTACGCGGAGGTCTCCTCCCAGCGCACAACGTTCTTCTCCCGAATGGCTGCGGCATATTTCTCCAACACCATGCCCAACGAAGGTTGCGGGATGACTGCATCGAGCGGCTGGCCGATCACCTGTGCGGCCGTCAAGCCGGTCACGGCCAGGAACGCCCGGTTAACGTCGGAAAATCGGTAGCGATCCTCGCCTTCGACGGCGAGCTGGAAGATGACATCCCCGACCGTATCGTAGATGGAAAGAAGATGCTGCTCATGTGCCTTCAGGGCGCTCTCTGCCCGCTTGCGTTCGCTGATGTCGGTGGCGACGTTGAGGATGGCTTTTGCGCCGCCCCAGGTAGTGACCCGGGCGCTGATTTCCAGCGGCAGGACCGAGCCGTCTTTGCGAAAGTGGTCGACTTCGAAGGTCGCTTCACCGCGCTCGAGCAGCGCCTGCGTGCGCGGACCGAACAGTTTCTCACTGGCGGGCACATCGAGTTGGTGCAGATTGAGCGCCATAAACTCGTCCCGCTCATAGCCGTGCAGATCCAGCGCCCGCTGGTTGGCAAACAGGAAACGCCCATCCAGGTCATGCACGGTAATGGAATTGGGCGCCGTGTCGAGCAGCAGCGCCATTCGGCGGATTTGGTCCTCCGCATGTTGGCGCCCGGATAGTTCACGCTCGGCCTGTCGCACCAGGTCGCCCACGCGCCCGGCCGCGGCGCCAAGCACCGGCAGGAGCGCCGTTCCCATCACGCCGCCGGCGCTGTGGAACAGAATCTCCCAGCCGGGCTCTCCAGCGACGTTGAGTAGAACCAGATTGATAACAAAGCAGAGCACGCCAAACAGAAAGCCGGGCCACAAACCGAGAAGCCACCCCGCCACGATCACCGGCAGAGCAGACAACGAGGTCGCCGCCGACCCCAGCAGAGGATAAGTCGCGAAGAAAGCGAGCGCGTAGAGGGCGAAAGCCGCCAGTGCGGCCGCCATCTGCGCCCGGCGCGATGTGGCGTTGAACCAGCCGCGCCGCGCCGCACCGGCCGCGGCAGCCTGTAGTTCGTCAGGCGCGGGAGCGTACTCAACGTTCGGTTTCGTCATGCATCCTCCGATCGTTCGCCCTGGACATCAGCGGGCACTTCGGTGCCGCGCGTGTAAGCATAGAGAAGTGGCAATGAACGCATTCTAATGCATACCGGTCACCGCACCGTCGTCCAGTCTGGCAGGTCGCCGCCACGCGGCGGCACGTTAGCAAGTCACCGCAGCAATCAGCGCCGAGCCGACGAGCGTCCAGAGTCCGGCTGATAGCCGTTAAGCGCCGCATACATCAGACCCGCGGCCGGCGGGCCGGCGGCGCGCGCCCATCGCCAGGTAGAACTGTACCGGCGCCGCACATAGTCGGGCGTCCGTTCTATTTGGTTGGTGGTCGTCACGTTTACGTGCCCTCACCAAGAGCACGCTGCCTGGCGATCGTTGCGCAGGCCCGACGCGCGTCAAACAGCGGGCGCAGCCATCGGCTGCTCTCGCTGCCGAAAATCAGGTGTGGCGCCGCATCATGGGCAGGCGTCCTGCGATAGGTTGCGCCGGCTCGCCGGCACAAGCGCCTGGCCGCACCGGCCGCACCACACACTCTATCTGGGGGTTGTTGTCCTTCCGGTCCGAGGCCTGGGTTGAAGCACGTGTACCCAGGGACCGGCCTTGCCATGCGGCGTATCGAGGGTGGGCCGCCTTGCAGAAGCAGAACATGGCTCTAGCTCGCAATCTCGCCGGTCGCCTGCCGGTCGCCATGAACTCCGCGCCATGCGCCGCGCTCTCACCGGGATCGACGATCGCGCGTTGCTCTGCATCGCTCGTCGATTGCGCCGGCGAGACAACCGGCTTCTCGTCTACGCCTTGGACAAACCATTCACGGGCTTACCACGACTCAGAAACGTCGAGTCGCGCCGTGGTTGGAGGTAACGTCACCTTTGATTATAGCACCTGTTTCGGGATTACTTTGGAAAGGCCGGGAAGCCCGTCGTGGTGTGGCGAGGAACCGGGCGCGGAGACCGCGCCCCTACCGACTTGTGCCGCGCCAGGGTAGCGGCGGGCCCTGAGCCTGTCGACGGGACGCGCGCCGCGTCAACACAAGAGCGACGAGTGCGCACAACGCCCCCGCTACCTGCACGCGGCTGTGCAGCGTCCATTTGTTTCAGCTTGATCATGTCCCCATGGCTGGTGGCAAGGCCGTTGTCACCCCCTCATCCCCTGGCCCCTGCTCCCCCGCGCGCGGGGGAGCAGGGGAAAAGCTGATTGGGGATTGGCGCGGCGGCTTTGCCGCCGCGCCAATCCCTTTTGATTCACTCCCCCTCCCAGCTTCGCTGGGAGGGGGCCGGGGGGAGGGCAGCGATTGCTATTAATCGTACTGACACGCAACAATCGCTTGGGGAATTACTCATCACGAGAAAGTAGCACGCATCGCAGAAGAAGTCGCAGAAATAGAAAACGGGCGAATCGTGTGGCACACGATTCGCCCGCATACGCCTTAACAAACGCTTTGACGCAATACTGAGGCACGAGCTTGGTCGGGGAGAAAGGATTTGAACCTTCGACCACTTGTACCCCATACAAGTGCGCTACCAGGCTGCGCTACTCCCCGGCACGAAGAATTATATCAGAGCGCAGCGATGACGCCAAATACTCCTTTGCTTCAAGCTCGCCGGGCGACAGTTCGCGCATGGCGACGCCAAAGGCGCGCCCGAAACCGCGCACGACCGGCTCGAGCATGTCATTCACGTTCACGGCGCGCCCGCTCAGTTGGGCGATCGATGTCACGCCGCGGTCAGGAATACCACACGGCACAATCCATTGCCAGTGAGCCATATCCGGGGCCACGTTCAACCCGAAGCCGTGATAAGTCACCCACCCCTCGATGCGCGCACCGATCGCCGCCACTTTGTCGTTGCCGACCCAGACGCCCGGGGTGCTCGGTTCGTAGACGCCGGACACACCGATCTCGGCCAGCACGTCGACAATCACGGATGCGATCGTCGACACATACCACCCCACATCTTTGCGATAGCCGGCCAGGTCAATGATCGGGTAGCCGACCAACTGCCCGGGCCCATGGTACGTCACGTCGCCGCCGCGCTCGGTGCGCACCACCTCCACGCCCTGTTGGGCGAGCCATGCGCGCGGCGCCAGCACATGCTCGTCGCGGCCGCGCACGCCCAGCGTGATGACCGGCGGGTGCTGGAGCAGCAGCAGCGTGTCGTCAATCCGTCCGGCCTTGCGCAGCGCCACCAGCCGCTTCTGCAGTTCGAGCGCGTCGCGGAAGGGAATCAGCCCGAGGTAAGCCCAGTTCACGCGGCTCCGCCCAGCGATGCGCCGGCAAATTGCGGGCGGCCGCGCACAAACGACTCCGCATCCATCGCGCGCTTGCCGGCCGGCTGTACCACGTGCAATCGCAGGCTTCCCTCGCCGGTTCCAACCAGCACCGAACCGCCGCGCACCGTCACACGCCCCGGCTCGCCGCGCTCGGCGGCCGCCGCGGCGCGAACGATCTTGATCGTCTCGCCGTTCCACGTCGTCACCGCTCCGGGCCACGGCGTATACGCGCGCACTTTCAGCGCGATCTGCGCCGCGGGCGCGCTCCAGTCAATCAGGCCGTCTGCCTTGTTGATCAGGCGCGTCAGCGTAGCTGCTGCATGGTCCTGCGGAACCGGCGTGATCGTTCGTGCGATCCAGGCGGGAAGGGTCTGCGCCAGCAACTCTGCGCCCGTCACGCTGAGCCTGGCTTCCAGCGCGCCGGTCGTGTCGGCGGTATCAATCGGAACCGTGCGCTGCGCGATGATCGGCCCGGTATCAAGCCCGGCCTCCATCTGCATCAGCGTGATGCCGGTTTCGCGCTCGCCGTTCAGTATCGCGTGGGTGATCGGCGACGCGCCCCGATACTTCGGCAGCAGCGACGCGTGGATGTTGATACAGTGGAGCGGCGGGATATCCAGCACGCTCTGCGGCAGAATCAGGCCGTAGGCCGCCACCACGATCAGGTCGGGCTGGAGCGCGCGCAGCGCCTCCACGATCGCCGCCGGGCGCAGCGACTTGGGCTGGAACACCGCGAAGCCGCGCGCCTCCGCCTCGCGTTTGACGGGCGACGCCTCGACTTTGCGCCCGCGTCCGGACGGCCGGTCAGGCTGCGTATACACGCCGACGACGGTGGTCGCCGCGCACAACACGCGCAGGGCAGGCACGGCAAAATCGGGCGTGCCCATAAAGATCACTCGAGTCATGATGGTTCTCGCTTGGCCGTTCGCGCCGCGCCAACAAGCTAAGCGGAAGCGGCGAAGTTGAGTATAGCCGGGCCAAATGGCGGCGCAAAATGATGGCACGCTCTCCGGACTGCGCTATAATGGCAGCGCCCGGCGCGCACCGCCCCATATTCGCGCGCGCCGCGAGGATGAACGGATGACCAAACTGATTTACCCCGTGACGGTCTCAGTGCTGTTCGGCGCCATCATCGCCGAACTGGTGGCCTGGCGCATGCCGCCGCTGGCAGCACCGCTGTTCGCGTCCACGTTCGTACTTTGGCTCGGGTCGTACCTGGTGCCCCCGCGCCTGTTCGGCTACGCGAACGATCAACTAGCGCCCGTCGTGTTGACGGCGCTGATGCGCCGCGCCGGCGTCGCCATCGCCTGCCTCGCAGCCGTCGCGTTCATCGCGCTGGTCGCCACCGGCCTGTGGCTCGACCTGCCATTTCTTGAGGAGCTCTATGCCGTGACGCTGATCGGCATCGTCGTCTTTCACGGCTTCGGCGGTCCCTTCGCTTATCACGTCGTCTACCTGCAGGAGACCAAACAGTATAACTCCAACCAGTTGGCGGCCGTGCTGATTGCGTTCACCCTGATGCTGTTCGTGCTGACGCTGTTCTTCTTCAACCTCGATTTCGGCACGGCGCGCGACGGCCACACGCAACTACGCGATCTGCTGCTCTTTACGACCGTGTTCGTCGGCTACGGCTGGACGATCTATAAGGTCGCGCACCATTGACCGCCGCGATTCGCTACTGCTGTTTGTCCGGCTGTGCGCCGCACGGTATAATCCTTTGGTTTTGAGCATGGAGAGGATTATGCACATTCGTATTCTGGCGGCGTTATTGCTTCTGGCGGCGCTCGGCCTGGCCGGCGCGACACCGGCCGGCGCCCAGGACAATTCGGACCTGTGCGCCACGACCGGCAATCTGATCGTCAACTGCCGCTTCGATGCCGGATTTCGGCCGCAGCCCGGCGCCGGTCGCGTCGCGATCAGCTTCTTTGGTTACGTGGTTACCGGCGCTCCCACCTTTGACGCCGTATGCGACTCGCCGGAGCCGCCCTGCCAGCGCATGTGGTCGGACGGCGGCCTGTGGGAAGCCGGATTGTATCAGCAGGTCAACGTCTCGGCCGGACAGGGTTATCGCGCCCGAGTTGGCTGGCTGACGCCGCAGTGTGTCAATCCAGGCAACGTCGGACGCATCGGCATTGACCCCTACGGCGGCACCGACTCGAACTCGCCCAACATCGTCTGGAACTCGTACATCCAGATGCAGAAAGGCAATCAGTTCGGCATACATCAAATCAAAGCGAGCGCGGTCGGCGGCACGGTCACAGTGTTCGTACAGGCCAAGGTGCAGTTCAACTGCGGCCCCAACCAGGTCTGGATCGACGCGGTCATCTTGGTCCCGGACGGCTCCGCGCCGCCACCGCCAGGTCCCACGCCGGCTCCCACTGTCACACCCGCACCGCCGACCAACACGCCACGGCCGACCGCTACGCGCACCGCCACGCCGGTTCCGCCGCCGACCAACACGCCCCCGCCCACAGCGACCCGCACGGCAACGCCTTTGCCGGCGGCCACAGCCGTGCCGACGAGCGTCCCGACCGTCGTTGCGCTGGCGGCCACGGATACACCGGCACCCAGCAGCACACCGCGCCCGGAGGTATCGCCGACGCGCCGGGCCACCTTGACGCCGACGCCTGCGCCGGACTTGATTCAGAGCAACATGGACGTCATCGCCCTCGGTCTGATTTCGCTCTCTGCCTGCGCACTATTTGTAGCGGTCTCCCTGGGCGTCTTCGCCTACTGGTTCTGGAAGCGCAAATGATCGCGCGCGGCCGGTTGCTGCTTGCGCTTTTGGGCATGCTACTGGCGGTCGGCACGGCGCAGTCAGCCGAGGCACAGGATGCGCCGGATCCGTGCGCCGACGTCGGCGTGCTGACCAAAAACTGCCGTTTCCAGCGGCCCGTCTACGGGGTGGATCCGTTCGGCATCGTATACCACGACTGGTCGCCGTATGTTGCGGCAGGCAGCCCGCGCTTCGACGTCAACTACCACGGCAACTCCTACGACCCCGACGACATGGTCAATGGTGGGCGCGAGCAGAGCATTTATTCCAACACGCACCAGCCGTGGCGCGCCGGCATGTACCAGGTCATCGACAACGTCACGCCGGGCAAAGCGTATTACGCGCGCATCGGCTGGCTGGTGGCCGCGATGACAATGTACGGGCGCGTCGGCATCGACCCGGACGGCGGGAGCAACCCCAATTCACCGTCCATCGTCTGGAGCCAACCGCAGATCATCTTTCGCACGGCCCAGCATAAAGTGCGCGGCGTCTACGCGCGCAGCACGAAGATCACGGTGTTTGCCGATATCACTGTAAATCAGGGCAGCGCCGGCGAGGACCGATTGTGGATGACCGCCATCTCGCTGGCTGCCGACCCGGCCTACGGTCCGGCCACGCCCACCCCGGAACCGACCGCCACACCACGCCCTCCACCGACGCGCACCGCCACACCGCGCTCACCGACGGCTACTGTGCCACCGACATTGACTGCCACCGGAACTCCGACCGCCACACCCACCGAAACGCCGACCGCGACGGCAACCGACACACCGACCGAGACGCCATCCCCGTCGCCGACGCGCCGGCCGACTGCCACGCCGCGCCCGACCGCCACGCCAACGCCCGACCTGCTGGCTACTGGCGGCCTCGTGCTGGGCGTAGTCGGCATCTCCGGCTGCTCGCTGGCTGGCATCGCTGGAATTGCCGTCGGTGGGCTGTATGTGCTGCGCCGACGTGCCTTCAGACGTAAGTAAAAAACGGCGGCCCCCGCCCATGGGAGCCGCCGTTGTCGTTTGACTGGCTGTGCCGAGGTGCGGCTCAGCGAGAACGTACGCGTTTACCGCTCGCGCTCGATCGGGCAGGTCAGGCAGTGCGGGCCGCCGTTGCCGTTCACCAGTTCGTCGCCTTCGACACTCCATACCTTTCCGCCCCGCTGGCGAATTGCATCGCTCAGGCGTGTCGCCCACGACCAGCCGACCGCCTGCAGCGGCGCGGTGGCGACAAAGTTGATGCACATGTCGTGCCGCTCTTGCAGCGACGTCTCGATGAAGTCCACGCCCCGCTTCTGCATGATCGACGAGAAGAAGGTGTATTCCGGCCGCCGGTCGGCGCGGAAGATCACCGACGGGTGGAAATCGAGCGTGCCCAGATGCCCCATCGCCACTTTGGGACCAACGAACATCAACACGCCGTCGATGTGTATGTTACCCTCCGGCACGATGACCATGATCACCTCGTCGAGATGCTCGCCGAGCGTCAGGTCGCAGAACTGTTTGATCGCCACCTCGTTGGCGCGGTCGCACAACGCAATCACAGCCGTGCGCTCGTCCATGAACTGGATGCCGCCGCCTTCCAGCAGGCCCGGCGCCTGGATTTCGCCCAGCACCGGCACGCCCACACGCTCCATGGCGCGCCCGATCACCCACGGGTCGCCGGCGCGCCCCTTGATCGCCATCTTGAGCAGGATCACGCCGCCGTTGGTCGTCACCGCCAGATCGCGCGTGTAGCACATGTTCGGGCGGCGCGCGATGTAGCCCAGCGCCTCGTCGTCGCCCTTCAGCACGTCGGTCAACAGCACGACATCCGTGCCGGCTTCCGACATCGTCTCGGTCAGGTGATCGTACTGGCTCTGAAACTTGGCGATATCGATCGCGCGGCGGTAGTTGTAGGCCGTGTAGGTGTCGTCGCGGATCAGGTTAAGCTCGATGCCGGGGCGATGCATCAGCACCCGCTTGAGTTTGCCGTACTCGGTCTGCGCTCCGTACATGGGGATCTCCTTCGCTCATCCGGACAATGGGTATGAGGACAATGTGCAAAGGGACACGAGTGATGCTCGTGTCCCTTTGCGGTTAAGCGGTAAGTTACCTATTTGCGGCGAGTGAAGATGCGCCGCGACCAGACGACCATCTCGACGCGCATCTCGTCGCCGGACGCGGGCGCTTGCGGACGGATGGCCGGCACGCGCGGCGGGCGCAGCCGATCGGCGAGCGCACTGGCGATGCGCGGCGCAATCCAGCGCACCGCCAGCCACGCCGCGCTCAGACCGACCGTTGTCGCGCCACCGATCATCACGGCGCGGTCCAGCCGATACGGCGCCACGGCGCGTGGCGGCGCAATGACGACCTGCCGCGCGGACTCACCCGCGGCATGCCAGCCGCAGTGTGGGCAGAACGCCTCGCCGGAGCGCCGCCGGGCGCCGCAATTCTCGCACGTTATGCGCGGCATCACGCCTAGATGGCCATACGCCACGCATCGTACGGCGCATCCAAGCCGCGCACGACGTCGTGGTACAGGTCGATCATCCGAGCCGTCAGCGGCCCGATCTGTCCATCGCCGACCGTGAAGCGGTCCACCGACGTGACCGGCGTCACCTCGTAGCCGGTGCCGCACAGGAACATCTCGTCGGCCAGGTACAATTCGGTGCGGTCGATTTCACGCTCCTCACACTTCGTACCGAGTTGCTCTTCGAACATCTGCAGCATCGCGTAGCGCGTGATGCTTTCCAGCACGCCGGCCGTGACTGGCGGCGTGATTACCCGCCCGCGCTTGACGATCATGACGCAGGCCCACGCGCCTTCGGCGACCGTGTGGCGGTCGTTCAGCAGAATCGCCTCGTCGTAGCCGTTGCGGCGCGCCTCGCTGAAGGCCAACTGGCTGTTGCGGTAGTTCGCCTCGGCCTTCACGCGCGGCGGCATCACGTTGTCCGAGATGCGCGTCCACGACGAAATAGCGGCGGAGGTGACACGGCCGGTCTTCAGCGTCGACTTGAACGGCTTGTTGGTGATCAGGATATGCGAAGAACGGTCAAGCTCCGTTGCGCTGCCGTGGTCGAGATACGCGAACGGCCGGATGTACTGGTCGTCTTTGACGCCGTTGGCGCGCGTCAGCTTGAGGACTTCCTCGGTCAGTTGCTGCGCGTTCCATTTCGGCTTCATGCCCATCAGCCGCATCGAGTCGTCGAAGCGACGCATGTGGTCTTCCAGGCGGAAGATGTACGAGCGGTCATCCTCCGGGTTACGGTATGTCTTGATGCCCTCAAAGACCGAGCTGGTGCCGACCCACTCCAGATCGGTGATATGCACGATCGCCTTTTCCCACTCCACCAGATTGCCATCCGACCAAAGATACTTGGGATTTGCGGACGCATTCGACATGTACGGAGCTCCTTTACGAGATTAGTTTGCGCTATTATACTCTCAATCAGGCACGGCCCGAAAGTAATTTGCGCTGGCCGCGCGTGTCGCGGCTGCGCGCCCAGCGCCGCCCGGTGCGGCAGACGGAGATAACTCAGCATGGTGGACATCAACTCAGCAATCGTCGAGGTTACGCTGTTTCCCGACCGCGCGCGCGTCACACGGCGCGGCCAGCTCACGCTGGAACCGGGCGTGCATCGCATCGTCTTTTCTGATCTGCCGCTGTCGCTGGATACCGACTCGGTGCGCGCCGCCGGGCGCGGCACGGCGGTCGCGTCGCTGCTCGGCGTCGACACGCGCAGCACCTACTTCAGCGAAACGCCCGCCGCCAACGCGCGCGACCTCGAAAAGCAGATTGAGGCACTGACACAGATCGACGCGGAGTTGACCAATCGCACGTCGGTCGCCGAGGTTAATATTGCGTTCGTCAAGAAGCTGGCCGACCAGTCGGCCGAGCAACTCGCGCGCGGGCTGGCGCTCGGCCGCGCGCAGATCGGCCAGGGCGACGACCTCGTTTCGTTCGTCTCGCGCCAGATGGCACAGGGCCAGGCCACGCTGCGCGAACTGGCCGTCATGCGGCGCGACAACCAGCGTGAGATCGACCGGCTGAAGAAAGAACTGGAGCGCGTGCAGTCCGCACAGCCGCGCGAGCGTTACGAGGCCAGCGTTGAGGTGAGCGTCCAGAAAGCCGGCGACCTGACGGTCGAACTGATCTATATGCTCGACGACGCCTCGTGGGCTGCGCTGTACGACGTGCGCGCATCGGGCACGGAAGGTGACGGCGCGGCGCTGTCGCTCGCCTACCTGGCCGAGATCACCCAGAATACCAGCGAAGAGTGGAAAGACGTGACGCTTACGCTATCCACCGCGCGCCCGGCGCTCGCGACCATCCGGCCCGGACTGACGCCGTGGTACCTGGACATCTACATGCCGCGCCCGATGTCCGCCAAACGGGCGATGCCGCCCGGTTTCGCCATGGCTGCCGCGCCCGCCCCAATGATGCAAGCTGATATGATGGTCAGCGGCGCGGGCGCACCCGAGGCCGAAATGGAAGCGCCGCAAGCGGTCGTCGACAGCGAGGGCGCAGCCGTCACCTACCGGCTGGCGCAGACGGTCAGCGTGCCGAGCGACGGCACGCCGCACAAAGTCACGATCAGCACGATTGAACTCAAGCCGCGCATGGACTACATCAGCGTGCCGAAACTGACCGAGTCCGCTTTCCGCCGCGCCAAAGTCACCAATGCCAGTGAGTACACGATACTGCCCGGCCGCGCCAATCTGTTCCTGGACGGCGATTTCATTGGCAGCACAAACCTGAAACTCGTCGCCCCGAACGAGGAGTTCGAGCTTGCGCTTGGCGTGGACGACCGCATATTCGTCAAGCGCAAGTTGGTCACGCGCGACGTGGACAAGGCGTTCATCATCGGCGACCGCCGCCGACTGCGCGTCGGCTACGAGATTGAGTTGCGCAATCTGCGCACCGTCAAGTCCGCGCTCGACGTGCGCGACCAACTTCCGGTGCCGCGCAACGAGCAGATCAAGGTCAAGCTGGAAAGCGCCGACCCGCGCCCCGGCGAGCAGACTGACCTGGGTGAGCTGAAATGGCTGCTGGCGCTCGCGCCCAACGAGAAGAAGTTCCTGCGCTTCGAGTTCACGATCGAGCACCCGGCCCAGCAGACGGTCGAAGGGCTGCCGTAGCCGCATGACTGGATGACTTGATGAAGAGATGAAAAAGATGACGGGGTGACAAGGTGACCTGGTGACATGGTGCACTCATCAGCGGGTCACCGTCTCACCCCGTCACCTCTTCACCTTGTCATCTCTTCGTCTCTTCATCTCTATCATCCAGTCAGTTTTTGACCGCCGGGCGCGCCTGTGCTAAACTTTCGCTCATGAACACGGCTCTGAATGCGACCGGCTATTACCATTGCGGCAGCGCCCGTGCGGCGCACGCGACCGGCGGCTTCACGGCGTCTTGATTTTGGACTTGGACGCGCAGGCAAACGTGGAGGCACGCCTCCACGTTTTTTGTTGTCCGCGCCAATTCTGAACCGAGGGTATCCCTATGCGACCTGTTGACGAGCAGATGCAAACCTTGATGCGCGGCGTCGATTTCGGCGACGCGCACACGCACAAGGTCATGGAAGGCGAGTTGCGCGCGCGCCTGGCCGAGAACCGCCCGCTGCGCGTCTACTGCGGCTTCGACCCGACCGGACCCGACCTGCATTTCGGCCACACGGTGCCGATGCGCAAGATGCGCCAGTTCCAGGATCTCGGACACGCGGTGACCTTTCTGATCGGGACGTTCACCGGTCTGATCGGCGACCCGAGCGGCAAGGATAAGGCGCGTCCGCAGCAAACGTCGGAACAGGTGGCGCAGAACGAAAAAGACTGGCTCGACCAGGTCTTCAAGATCCTCGACCGCGAAAAAACGATCATTCGACGCAACGGCGACTGGCTCGGCAAACTCACCTTCGGCGACGTTATCAACCTGGCGTCCAACTTCACGGTGCAGCAGTTCCTGGAGCGCGAGTCGTTCGACAAGCGCTTCCGCAACGGCGACCCGATCTGGATTCACGAGTTCTTCTACGCGCTCATGCAGGGCTACGACGCCGTGGCGATGGATACTGACGTGCAGATCGGCGGCACCGAGCAGTTGTTCAACCTGATGGTCGGCCGCAAACTGCAGGAAGTGCACGGCCAGCGCCCGCAAGTCGCGCTGACGTTCCCGATCCTGACTGGCACCGACGGCACACAGCGCATGGGCAAGAGCCTGGGCAACTACGTTGGCATCAACGAGGCGGCCGAGGTCATCTACGGCAAGACGATGAGCATTCCGGACACATCGATGCGCTCATGGATGGACCTGCTGACCCGTTGGTCGCCGGCCGATATCGCCGCGATCGAGGCGGAGGTCGCCGGCGGCCGCCTGCACCCGCGCGACGCCAAGATGAAGCTGGCACGCGAAATGGTGTCGATCTTCCACAACGACGCAGCGGCCCAGGCGGCCGAGGAGCATTTCAAACGCGTCTACCAGGAGCGCGCGCAGCCAATAGAAATGCCCGAATACACGCTCGCCGCGCCGACCGGCATCGTGGACCTGATTTTGGCCGCCGGGCTTGCGGTCAGCAAGAGCGAGGCGCGCCGCCTGATCCAGCAGAACGCCGTGCGGCTCGATGACCAGACGGTTGCCAGCATCGAACAGGTCGTCGCGCCCAAGGACGGCATGGTGCTCAACGTTGGCAAGCACAAGTTTCTGCGCCTGCGGGCGTAGGTCAATTGGGGCAGACCGCACCCAGACCCGGCGCGGCCTGCCCATGAAAGCCCATGTCGCTGCTCACACGCCTGCGGGCGCGCTACCACTACTGGCTGGGACTTGCCCATCGCTCGCGCGGCAACCGCGCGCTCGCCGAGAGCGCTTATCACGACGCGATCGGCGAGTTCACGCAGGCGATCTTACTCGATCCTCGGTTGACCGGAGCGCACTTCGCGCGCGGCGTCGTGTACTGGCGCGAGTTGAACGACTACGAGCGTGCCATCCGCGATTTCTCGCGGGTGATCGAGTTGGACCCGGCCATCGCCGATGCGCACCTGAACCGGGGGCTGGCGCGCGTATTCGGGCGGTTGGACACCCGCGAAGACGCTGTGACTGATTTTGAAGAATACCTGCGACGCGGCAAGAACGGCTACTGGCGCATCGAAGCCGAGAACCAGTTAGCCCGCCTGCGTGCCGCGCGCTAAATCACGCCTATGCCCGACCGTGCTCAAATCGTTTCCGCACAATTGACCCCGCACTTCCGGTCCGGACAGCACTTGCTCGAGATCGGCGCCGGCGACGGCCATGTCGCCGACGCGCTTCGCCGCGCCACCGGCGCGTATCTGACGCTGGTCGACGTCGTAGACTACAACCGCACGCCTCTAAAGCTGCACACGTATGACGGCCAGAACCTGCCGTTTGCCGACCGCTCCTTCGATTACAGTCTGCTCGTGTTTGTTCTGCACCATACCCCCGATCCGCTTATCGTGCTGCGCGAGGCACTGCGCGTCGCCCGCGATGGGGTGGTGATTGTGGAGAACCATGTTGAAGGTCGGCTGCGGCGTCCGTTCACGCGCGCCATCGACTCGATCCCACATTTCCGCTGGGGCGTACCGGTGTGCCATCACACCAACACGGCGATCCAGTGGTCGACGCTGTTTGCGCGAGCCGGTGTTCACGTGGAGGAACTGTCGCGCTTCGAGATGAACGGCGGCTTCTGGCAGAATGTGGTCCTGCGCCTGACGCCCTAGCGCGCCGGGCCCCAGGTTCGGAGACCGAGTGCTACCACAATCCCATGCGTTTGTCGCCGTCGCCGTCCAGAAATGGCTGGCAGGGCGTGATCTGCGACTGAAGGGCGCCGACTACCGCGCCGTCGCACTGGCCGGCATGTTGCCCGACCTGATCGACAAACCGCTGGCGATCTTCGTACTGCCGCAGACGAAAGCCGGCCTGCTGTTTGCGCACGCCCCGATCTTCCACGTGCCGCTCTGGCTGCTCGCCTGGTTCGTACCGGCGCTGCGCCCGTACGTCATCGCGTTCACCGGGCACATCGTTGGCGACCGCATCTGGTTCTTTCACGATACATTCTGGTTTCCGTTGCGCGGCTTGCGCTTCCACCAGTGGAAGCACATCGGCGACCCCAAAGCGTTTAGCGCCGCCTACAAGGATCTCTTCTCGCGCCGGCCGTACCTGTTCCTGTACGAGCTCGTTGCGCTGGCCGCCCTCATCTGGTTTATTGTGTCATCCGGGCTGGCCGACCGGCGCGCCCTCGTGAACTTCCTGCGAACCGGCCGCGTCCCCAACGCGTAAGCGCGACCGGTCGGTCTCACCGCACAAATGAGGCCAAAATCCTACTTGTCAACGGGGTGCGATTCTGCTACACTTTTACCAAACCAAATCCCGTGACAAGGATCGG
This sequence comes from Chloroflexota bacterium, assembly GCA_016235055.1. NCBI lineage: Bacteria > Bacillati > Chloroflexota > Chloroflexota bacterium. The sequence goes on from JACRMK010000032.1 coordinate 18,656, forward strand.
TCCGCTGTGAAACGACACCTTTCGCCCGCGCTGATGCTGGCATGGCTCGCGCTTGCCCTTTTGTTGGGCACGCCGGGCATCGTCGCAGCAGCGCCACTTTTCCAGGCAACTAACACGCCGACGCCGACCTCGACGCCTCGTAACGCGACGCCGAGCAGCACGCCGACAGCCACCAACACGTCGTTGCCTCCCACGGCCACAGGGACTGCAACGCCTACAGCGACCGCGACGGCTACCGCGACAACCGCGCCGCCCACGGCGACGCGCACGAACACGCCGACGGCGACTCAGGTGGGCGTGCTGGCAAACACCGCAACACCGACCGCGACCACGCCGCCGACCGGCACGCCAACTATTACGCCGACACCAACCGGCACCATCGTGGGCGTCATCACCGTCGTGCTGAGCACAACGCCGGCCGGCGTGGCGGCGGTGACGGCGACCGCAACCACGGCTGCGGCGAGTGCGGCCGCCGCCACGGCGACCGCCAGCGTCGGAACCTCGGCGCTGCCGACGAGCGGCCTGGACTTCGAGTGGATCTGGGTGATCGCGGGCCTGATGGCCGTGGCGCTCGTTATTGTGGTGAGGTACTTGCGGGGCGCGTTACCGCGCGGTTAGCCGCCCGAACCAGTTGATCTGTATCGCGCAACGGCGCGAAGGCGCCGTTGCGCATTTTTGTGTCCTGAGAAGGGAACGACCGTTCGGATGAACATGGAACGCTTGTGGACGCCCTGGCGCATGCAATATATAGCCGGGGACAAGGCCGCCGGCGGGTGCGTCTTCTGCGCCGCACTGGCACACACCGATGACCGCGAGGCCCTGGTCATCTACCGCGGCGAGTCAGCGCTGGTGATGCTGAACAAATACCCGTACAACAACGGGCATCTGCTCGTCGTGCCGCATCTGCACACGGCTGATCTCTCCGCGCTTGCGCCGGCCACCCGGGCCGAATTGATGCAACTGATTGCGCGAAGCATCGAGTGGCTCAAGGCGGCCTCGCACCCCGACGGCTTCAACGTCGGACTGAACCTCGGCAAGTCGGCGGGCGCCGGCATGGCCGACCACCTGCATTTCCACATTGTGCCGCGCTGGACCGGCGACACGAGCTTCATGACCATCAGCGGCGAAACGCGCGTGCTCCCCGAGTGGCTCGACGAAACGTGGAATCGCCTGCGCCGCGTCATCGAGCCGGCGTGAACCTCTCGGGCCTCCGGCGCCTGCCCGCGCGGATGCGCCCGGGCGACAGCGAAGAGGAGCGCAACTACTGGTACCTGTACGCCGAGGTCGCGTGCTTCGGCTTCATGTTCGGCATCCTCCAGACCTTCCTGAGCGTCTACGCCCTGCGGCTGGGCGCGACCAACGATGTCATGGGCTGGCTCGCGGCCGTGCCGTCGCTCGTGTTTGCCCTATGGTCCATTCCCGCTGCCGGCATCATCGAACGCGCAACCCATCGGCTGCGTTTCATCGTAACCAACGGCGCGCTGTACCGCACGGGCTTGCTCGCGCTGGCACTGGTGCCCATTGCCTTCTCTGCAAACCGGGCCGAGGCCATCGTCGTGGTGGTCACGCTCATGTCGTTCCCGCAGGTTATGTCGAACATTTCGTTCTCCGCGATGTTCGCCGACGTGGTGCCGTCGCCGCACCGCACTCGCGTGGTCGCGGTCCGCAACGTCCTGCTCGGTCTGACATCGACGCTCGGCTCGCTGCTCGGCGGGCTGTTCCTCGGTCTGAATCCGGCCATGCTCGACGGTGTGATCGGGTCGCTGTTCACGTTCCCGCTCAACTACCAGGTGCTCTTCGCCACAGGCTACTTCGCCAGTATGTTCAGCATCCTGTTCCTTTCACGCCTGCGCACCCATGACGAGCGCGTGGTGATGCCGGTCAAGCGCAACTCGCTGCTCAGCCCGCGTGGATTCATCGACCTGATGCGGCGCGGCCCGCAGTTCAGCCGTTTTGCCCTGGCGATGTTCATCCTGCACTGGGGTATCTTCCTGCCCGTGCCGCTGTACACGATCTACTGGGTGCGCCATCTGAACGCCAGTGACACCTTTATCGGCATCATCCTGACCGTGCAGAGCCTGACGTCGATGATCATGTACGCCATCCTGCCGCGCCTGTCCGTCCGATTGGGCGACCGGCGGCTGCTGCTGCTGGCCGTCGCATTGAATGCTGCGTATCCGCTGGCCACGGCGTTTACAACGACGCTGGAGCCGCTCCTGCTCATTTCCATCGTCGGCGGCTTGAGCAATGCGATGTTCGGGCTCAGCTCGTTCAACCTGCTGCTCGACGTGGCCCCCGCGGAACAGCGGCCATCGTACATCGCAGTGTTCAATTCGGCGCTGTTCAGCGCGGGGTTTATCGCCCCGTTCATTGGCACCGCGCTGCTCAATGTGATCAGCATCAACGCCGACATGCTGATTGCCGCCGGGCTGCGCTTCAGCGGCTTGATCGCGCTGCTGCTGCTGGTCGGCGCCAGTGGAAAACAATCATCAGTAAAAGTATAATGAGTGCGGTGGTCGAGCCATCGCGTGTCGGAACCCTCCGCGCGCACGCGGCGGCGTGAAAGCGAGGCAAGCAAATGAATCCAACCTATGTGTTGTCCGGCGTGCGCACGCCAATCGGCAAACTCGCAGGCGCTTTCGCAAATTTCCCGGCGGTTGAACTCGGCGCCACCGTCATTCGCGAGGCGGTGACACGCGCCGGCGTCGAGGCGGCGACCATCGATGAAGTGCTGATGGGCAACGTGCTGCAGGGCGGCGAGGGCCAGGCCCCGGCTCGCCAGGCGGCGATCCATGCGGGCCTGCCGTCCAGCGTGAGCGCCACGACGATCAACAAAGTCTGTGGGTCCGCGCTCAAGGCAATCATCATGGGCGCTCAGGCCATCGGCAACGGCGACGCCGAGTTGATCGTGGCGGGCGGCATGGAAAACATGACGCTCTCGCCGTATATGTTGCCCGGCGCGCGGCAGGGACTGCGGCTCGGTCACGCGCAGATGATCGACTCGGTCATCCACGACGGGCTGTGGTGCTCATTCGAGAACCAGCATATGGGCAATTCCGCGGAGTTCATCGCGCGCGAGTTCGAAATCGGCCGCGACGAACAGGACGAATACGCGCTGCGCTCGCACCGCCGCGCTGTCGCGGCATCGACCGCCGGGCAGTTCGCCGCCGAGATCGTGCCGGTCACGCTGCCCGGCCGCAAAGGCGCGTCGATCGTCGTGCGGCAGGACGAGGGGCCGCGCGCGGACACCTCGCTCGAGGCGCTGTCGCGGCTCGCCCCCGCCTTCCAGAAAGACGGTACGGTCACCGCCGGCAACGCGCCCGGCATCACCGACGGCGCGGCTGCCCTGGTGCTGGCCAGCGAAGCCGCGTGCGACACGACAAGCATCGACCCGCTCGCGCGCATCACCGGCTGGGCCCAGGCGGCGCTCGACCCCAAATGGATCTTCGATGCGCCGTCCCATGCGATTCGCCGGCTGCTCCAGAAGACGGGCACAAAAATCGAAGACTACGACCTGATCGAGGTCAATGAGGCGTTTGCCGCGCAGGTGTTGGCCAACGGGCAGGCGCTCAACTGGGACTGGGAGCGCGTCAATGTGCGCGGCGGCGGCATCGCGCTCGGCCACCCGATCGGCGCCAGCGGCGCGCGGATCGTTGTCACGCTGCTGCACGCGCTGAAAGATCGCGGCGGCAAGCGCGGGCTGGCCTGCCTGTGCCTCGGCGGCGGCGAGGCGGTCGTCGCCAGCTTCGAGTTGGTCTAGATTGCAGTGGAGCATCAGCATGGACTTTGAACTGACCGAGACGCAGCGGCAAATCCGCGATCTGGCGCGCGACTTCGCGCAGAACGAGATCGCGCCGATCGCCGCGCGCATCGACGAAACCGGCGAGTTTCCGGCGGCGACTGTCAAGAAGATGGGCGAACTGGGACTGCTGGGCATCGAAGTGCCGGAAGAGTATGGCGGCGCCGGTCTCGACACCATGTGCTACGTGCTGGCGATGGAGGAAATCTCCAAGGCGTGCGCATCGCACGGCGTGGTCATGTCCGTGCAGAATTCTTTGGTTTGTTCGGGCATCAAACTGTTCGGCAGCGCACAGCAGAAACACGATATTCTCATCCCCCTCGCTTCCGGACGGAAGATCGGCGCTTACTCGCTAACCGAACCGCAGTCAGGCAGCGACGCCGGCAACGTGAAGACGACCGCCGTGCGCGACAACGATGCCTACGTGATCAATGGCCGCAAGTCGTGGATCAGCAGCGGCCCCTACGCCGACACGATCCTGCTGTTCGTTGTCACCGATCGCGCCAAGGGCACCAAGGGTACCTCGTGCTTCATCATTGACCCGACCCAGCCCGGGCTGATCAAGGGCAAGGTGGAGCCGAAACTTGGCATCCGCGCCTCCGCCACCTGTGAGATGACATACGAGAACTACCGCGCGCCGGTCGCCATGCTGCTCGGCCAGGAAGGCGACGGGTTCAAGATCGCGCTCACCATCCTCGACGGCGGGCGCATTGGCATCGCCTCGCAGGCGCTCGGCATCGCGCAGGCCGCCTATGAGGCATCGGTCGCGTATGCGAAGCAGCGCGAGGCGTTCGGCCACAAGATCGCGGACTTCCAGGCCATCCAGTGGATGATCGCCGACATGGCGACCCGCATCGAAGCGGCGCGCCTGCTGATCTACAATGCCGCACAGAAGAAGATGCGCGGCGAGCGCTTTAGCAAGGAAGCCAGCATGGCGAAGGTCTTCGCGTCGGAGACCGCCATGTGGGTCACAACCAAGGCCATCCAGGTGCACGGTGGCATCGGCTACAGCAAGGAACTGCCGTTGGAGCGCTATTTCCGCGACGCCAAGATCACGGAGATCTACGAGGGCACGAGCGAAATTCAGCGGCTCGTCATCGCGCGCAACATCCTCGACACGCGCTAGCAACGCCATAACGGGCAGACTACATCAGACAAGGATGGCCATGAGCACCGATCCCAAGATACTCGAACTGCGCCGGTTGCGCGTGCAGGCCCAGCAAGGCGGCGGCCCGGAGCGTATCGAGAAACAGCACAAGCAGGGCAAACTGACGGCGCGCGAGCGCGTCAGCCTGCTGCTCGACGACAATTCGTTCAACGAGCTTGACGCGTTCGTGACGCATCGCGAAACGAACTTCGGCATGGCGCGCAACAAGTTTCTCGGGGACGGCGTGGTGACCGGCTACGGGACAATCGACGGGCGGCTGGTATACGTATTCTCGCAGGATTTCACGGTGCTGGGCGGCTCGCTCGGCCGCGCGCACGCCGACAAGATCTGCAAGATCATGGATCTGGCGCTCAAGAACGGTGCGCCGCTGATCGGGCTAAACGATTCCGGCGGCGCGCGGATCCAGGAAGGCGTGGTGTCGCTCGGCGGTTACGCCGACATCTTCCTCAAGAACACGCTGGCCAGCGGCGTCATCCCGCAGATCAGCGCGATCATGGGCCCCTGCGCAGGCGGCGCAGTCTATTCGCCGGCGCTCACCGACTTCGTGTTCATGGTCAAGGACAGTTCGTACATGTTCGTGACCGGCCCGGACGTCGTCAAGACGGTTACACACGAAGACGTCACCTTCGAGGAACTGGGCGGCGCGATGACGCACAACAGCGTCAGCGGCGTCTCGCACTTCGCCGCCGATAACGAGGAACACTGCCTGCGCCTGATACGGCAACTCCTGACCTTTATTCCGCAGAACAACCTGTCGGATGCGCCGTCGCGCAAGGCGACCGACGACCCGCTGCGTATGGACGAGGCGCTCGACACGCTGGTGCCGGACAACCCGAACAAGCCGTACGACATGAAGGACGTCATCACGCGTATCGTGGACGACGGCGAGTTCTTCGAGATCCAGCCGCATTTTGCGGCGAATATCCTTATCGGCTACGCGCGACTGAACGGCCGCTCGGTGGGCATCGTCGCGCAGCAGCCGGCCGTGCTGGCCGGTGTGCTGGATATCAACTCCTCGATGAAGGCCGCGCGCTTTGTGCGCTTCTGCGATGCGTTCAACATCCCGCTGGTCACGTTCGAGGACGTGCCGGGCTTCCTGCCCGGCGTCGGCCAGGAGCACGGTGGTATCATCCGCCACGGCGCCAAGTTGCTGTACGCTTATTGCGAGGCGACCGTGCCGAAGGTGACCGTCATCACGCGCAAAGCCTACGGCGGCGCCTACGACGTCATGAACTCCAAGCATGTGCGTGGGGATATCGTGTACGCCTGGCCGAGCGCAGAGATCGCTGTGATGGGACCCGACGGCGCGGTCAACATCGTGTTCCGCCACGAGATCGAACAGGCGGTCGACCCGACGGGCGAGAAGAAGCGGCTGACCGAGGAGTACCGCAACACGTTCGCCAACCCGTACGTCGCCGCATCGTACGGCTATGTCGATGACGTGATCGAGCCGCACGAGACGCGCCCGAAACTGATCTCCGCGCTTGAGATGCTGCAAAACAAGCAAGACAGCAACCCGCCCAAGAAACACGGCAACATCCCGCTGTAGGGGTACGATCCATGTTCCAGCGAATCCTGATTGCCAATCGCGGTGAGATTGCCGTGCGCATCATCCGCGCCTGTTACGAGCTCGGCGTCGAGACGGTCGCGGTCTACTCCGAGGCCGATCGACACGCCCTGCACGTCCGCCGGGCGCATGCGGCCTACCCGATCGGCCCGGCGCCGTCGCGCGACTCCTACCTGCGCATCGACCGCATCATCGACGCCGCGATCAAGTCCGGCGCCGAGGCGATCCACCCCGGCTACGGCTTCCTGTCCGAGAAGGCGCAGTTCGCGCGCGCCTGCGCCGAAGCCGGTATCACCTTCATCGGCCCCAGCCCCGAGGCGATCGAGGCGATGGGCGACAAGGTCAACGCGCGCAAGACCGCCCGCGCGGCCGGCGTGCCGACCGTCCCCGGCTCGGCCCTTGGACTGAGCGACGGCGAGATCGAGGCCGAAGCCGAGCGCATCGGCTTCCCGATCTTCATCAAGGCGGCCGCCGGCGGCGGCGGCAAGGGCATGCGCGCCGTCAACGACGTCGACGAACTGCAGCGCGCCCTGCCGTCGGCGCGGCGCGAGGCCCTGACCGCGTTTGGCGACGACACCGTATACCTGGAGCGGCTGGTCCATCCGGCGCGCCACATCGAGATCCAAATACTGGGCGACAACTTCGGCAACGTCATCCACCTGGGCGAGCGCGAGTGCTCGATCCAGCGCCGGCACCAGAAATTGATCGAGGAGTCGCCGTCGCCTTTGGTCGACGACGAGATGCGCGCCCGCATGGGCGACATGGCGGTGCGCGCCGCCAAAGCCGCCAACTACAACAATGCGGGGACGGTCGAGTTCATCGTCGACAAAAACAAGAACTTCTACTTCCTCGAGATGAACACGCGCCTGCAGGTCGAACACCCGGTCACGGAAATGGTGTATGGCATCGACATTGTCAAGGAGCAACTGCGCATCGCCAGCGGCCGCCGCCTGCGCTACCGCCAGGACGACATCAAGCCAAACGGCGCGGCGATCGAGTGCCGCATCGCCGCCGAGGACCCGTACAACAACTTCCTGCCGTCGATCGGCCGCATCTCGACGCTGACGGAGCCGTCCGGTCCCGGCGTACGCGTCGAGAGCGGCATATTCGAAGGCTTCGAGATGTCGCTATACTACGATCCGCTGATGGCCAAGCTGATCGTGTGGGGCGAGACGCGCGCCGACGCGATCATGCGCATGAAGCGCGCCCTGCGCGAGTACCGCGTGGTCGGCATCAAGACCAATATCCCGTTCCACATGCGGGTGCTGGAGAACACGCCATTCCTGGGCGGGCAGTACAACACATCATTCATCGAAGAGAACAACGATAACCTTTCGGCTCGCCGCGAAGCGTACATCGAACCGGCCGTAGCCGCCGCCGTGCTCCTGCATCACCAGCGCCGGCAGAAGGCGATCGTCATGCCCGCATCCGACGGCCCCGGCGGCGGCAACAGCTGGAAGAACGCCGGGCGCCGGAACAGCCTGCGCTAGGAGAGCTTGCCCATGAAATACATAGCCCGCGTCGACGAACGCGAGTTCCTGGTCGATGTCGGAAACGACAGCACCATCACGATCAACGGGACAACCTTCCGGCTCGACATGCGCAGCATCGGCGACCAGCAGATCTACTCGCTGCTCCTGAGCGACCATTCGTACGAGGTCTACGTCAACCGCATCGACACCGGGTACGACGTGCACCTGGCCGGTGAACGGCACGAAGTGGTCGTGGAGGACGAGTACACGCGCCGGATTCACGGCATCGGCAGCCAGACACGCAGCCCGAAGGGCGATGCTCAACTCAAAGCGCCCATGCCGGGGATGGTCGTCGCCGTAAAGGCCAAAGAAGGCGACCTCGTCAAGAGCGGCCAGGGGTTGGTCATCCTTGAAGCGATGAAGATGGAAAACGAATTGCGCGCCCCCAGTGCGGGCACCATCAAGCAGATCAAGATCGCGGCAGGTCAGAAGGTGGACCAGGGGCAGTTGCTCATGGTCATTTCGGCCGAGTAGGAGTGTTCATGCCCTCGCGCATTCCGCTGGAAGAACTGGCAAGGTTGCCTAGTTTCTTTGCGCCGACGCCCTCCTGGGCCGGCGACCGTGTCGCCTTTTACTGGGACCGCACCGGACGGCTGGAGCTATTCACCGCCGACCTCAACACGGGCGCAGTCACACAGATCAGCCACGGCGAGGTGCCGCGCGCCGTGCGGGCCGGGTTCGTCTGGGACCGCACCGACCGGCAGATCGTATTTGCCAAAGACCGTGACGGCGACGAGCAGCATGACCTCTTCGCGATCGACGTAGCCAGCCGCGCGGTGACCCGGCTGACCGACAACCCGCACTGCCAGGAGGTTCCGGTGCAGTTCAGCCCGGACAACCAGTGGCTGACCGTGCAGACCAATCGCGTGGGGCAGATGAATCTTTGGAAGACGCGCCCGGACGGCAGCGAGTACACGCAGTTGACGGCGTACACATCGCCGGTCGGCGGCGGTTTCTGGAGCCCGGACGGCCAGTGGCTGGCCTACGGCACCAACGAAACGTCGGTATTGAAGAACACGGACGTATACGTAATGCGCGCCGACGGCAGCGCGCAGCGCAAGGTCTACTCCGCCGCCGTCGGCTCGCAGGACTGGGTCGCCGATTGGTCGCCGGATGGCCTCTCGCTGGCGATCACGTCGGATGTCGGCGGGCTGCACCGGCCCGGCATCCTCGACTGGCAGAGCGGCGCGGTGCGTTGGCTCGGCGAAGACGGCGCCGACGAGACCGCAGTTCGCTTTTCCGCCGACGGCCGCTGGTTGGCGTGCATCCGCAACCATGAAGCACAGATTCGCCCCGTGCTGTACGACGTGCAGACCGGCGCGCGTCGCGACCTGAAGCTGCCGGCCGGCATCGCCGTCGGCTCGCACTTTGTGCTGGGCAACCGCGCCCTGCTGACGATGTTCATGAGCGACACGACGCGTCCCTCGCTCGTCCTGTACGATCTGGCCGACGACAGCTTCCGCGCCGTCGTCGCGGCCGAATATGGCACGATCGATCCGTCTGTCTTCGTGGAAGCCGCGCACATCTGGTACCCGTCGTTCGATGGCACGCAGATTCCGGCCATCCTGTACAGACCGCGCGATTTGGCGTCGGGCGAGCGCCGCCCGGCTATCGTCTGCGTGCACGGCGGCCCCACTGCACAATGGCTGCGCGGATTCGACGTGTACGCGCAGTTTTTGGTCGATGCCGGTTACGTCGTCATCGAACCCAACCCGCGCGGCAGCACCGGCTACGGCACCAAGTTCCGCGATATGGCGATCAAGGACTGGGGCGGCGCCGACCTCGAAGACGTGGCTCATGCAGCTATGCATCTCAAGAGCCTGCCCTACGTGGATCCGGCCCGCATTGGTGTCTTCGGCGGCAGCTATGGCGGCTACATGACGTTCATGGCCGTCACGAAGAAACCCGAGCTATGGCGCGCCGGCGCGGCGTGGGTCGGCATCACCGACCTGCACCGCCTCTACGCCGGCTCGATGGAGCACTTCAAGTATTACCTGCGGCAACAGATGGGCGACCCTGATAAGGACGCGGACTTGTGGCGCGACCGCAGCGCCATCAACTTCGTCGAAAACATGCGCGCTCGTTTGCTGATCGTTCACGGCGTCAACGACCCGCGCTGCCCGATCGAGCAGGCGCGCGTGTTCCGCGACCGGCTGCTGGAACTCGACCGTACCGAGGGTAAGGATTTCGAGTATGTCGAGCTGGCCGAAGAGGGCCACGGCTCCAGCGACATCCAGCAGAAGATTCGCGCGTACCAGTTGCTGGTCGATTTCATGCAGCGCAACCTGTGAACGTAAATCCCAAAAGCCAAATCCCAAATTCCAACAACGACGATCGCGCAGCCATGTCGTCGTTGGGGGCGCATCGCGATGCGCCCGCCTGACAGACAGCCATCCGTTGCCTAAAATGACCATGGCCAATCGGGGCGACCGCAAGGCACTGGTATCGTAGGGGCGCATTGCGATGCGCCCGTCCGGCCCAACGGATTACCATTTCCCGGAATTACTATGACCAACCGCAACGCCGAACGCCGCGAGAAGTTTGAGACTACCTCAGGCATCGAGATCAAGCGTCAGTATACCGCCGCCGACCTGCCGCCCGCGCTCGACACGGAACTCGGCGCACCCGGCGCGTTCCCGTTCACGCGCGGCATCCAGCCGACGATGTACCGGGGTCGGCTGTGGACGATGCGCCAGTACGCCGGATATGCGACGGCCGAGGAGTCCAATCGGCGCTACAAGTATCTGCTTGAGCACGGGCAGACCGGCCTCAGCGTGGCCTTCGACTTGCCGACCCAGATCGGCTACGATCCTGACGACCCGATGGTCGAGGGCGAGGTCGGCAAGGTCGGCGTCAGCATCGCGTCGCTGAAAGATATGGAAGCGTTGTTCGACGGCATCGCCCTGCGCGACGTCAGCACATCGATGACGATCAACGCCACCGCCGCCATTCTGCTGGCCATGTATATCGCCGTCGGCAAGCAGCAGGGCGCATCGCCGGCCGACTTGCGCGGCACCGTGCAGAACGACATCCTGAAGGAATACCTCGCACGCGGTACGTACATCTACCCCCCAGCGCCATCGATGCGCCTGGTGACCGATATCATCGCGTACTGCGCCAGCGATCTGCCGAAATGGAACGCGATCAGTATCAGCGGCTACCATCTGCGCGAGGCGGGAGCGACCGCCGTGCAGGAAGTCGCCTTCACGTTCGCCAACGCCATCGCCTACGTCGAATCGGTGCTGGCGCGCGGTTTGGCGATCGACGCGTTTGCACCGCAGTTGTCGTTCTTCTTCGTGGCCCAGAACGACATCTTCGAGGAGGCGGCCAAGTTTCGGGCCGCGCGGCGTCTGTGGGCTGGAATCATGCGCGAGCGCTTCGGCGCCAAAGACCCGCGCAGCCAGATGCTGCGCTTCCACACGCAGACGGCCGGCGCAGCGCTCACCGCCCAGCAGCCGATCAACAACGCCGTGCGCGTGACGCTGCAGGCGCTGGCGGCGGTGCTCGGCGGCACGCAGAGCCTGCACTGCAACTCCTACGACGAAGCGCTTGCACTGCCGACCGAGGAGTCGGCGCGGCTGGCGCTGCGCACGCAGCAGATCATCGCGTACGAAAGCGGCGCGGCCGATACCGTCGATCCGCTGGCCGGTTCGTACTATGTCGAGCGACTCACCGACGAGATCGAGCGGAAGGTGCGCGCGTACCTTGACAAGATCGGTGCGCTGGGCGGCGCGCTACAGGCGATTGAGCTTGGTTGGACGCAGAACGAGATTCACGAGAGCGCGTATCGCATGCAGCGCGAGATCGAGGCCAAACAGCGCACGCTGGTCGGCGTCAACGAGTTTGTGGAACGCGAGGAGATACGTCCGCGCCTACTAGCGATCAGCCCGGAAATCGAGATTCACCAACGGGAGCAGGTCATCGCGCTGCGCGCCTCGCGGGATCATGCCGCCGTTGCGCGGACATTGGCCCGCCTGGCGGAGGCGGCGCACGGCACCGAGAACCTGATGCCACTTATTTTGACTGCCGTCGAGACGTACGCGACCGTGGGTGAAATTGCCGGCGCGCTGAGGCTGGTGTTCGGGGAGTATCGCACGCGCGGATGACCGGCATTCCGCCTGCCTTCGCGGCACGTATGCAGCGGCTGCTCGGTGCCGAGTCCGATGCGTTGTTAGCGGCGCTCGAAAGTCCCCCGGTCGCGGGACTGCGTGTCAACACGCTGAAGCTGGCGGCGCGCGAATTCGAGCGCCTCGCACCGTGGCCGCTGACTGCGGTACCATGGTGCACGGACGGCTACGCCATCGGCGACGAGACTGGCGCCGGCAAGCACCCATATCATGCGGCGGGGCTGTACTACCTGCAGGAGCCTTCGGCCATGTCGGTGGTCGCGGCGCTGAACCCGCAGCCCGGTGAATGGGTGCTCGATCTGGCGGCTGCCCCGGGCGGCAAAGCGACCCAGATCGCGGCGCGGCTGGCGGGCGACGGGCTGCTGGTCGCCAATGATATCGATGCCCGCCGTGCGCGGGTCGTGGCGCAGAATCTTGAACGCTGCGGCGTGCGCAATGCGGTCGTCGTCAGCGCCGAGCCGGCCGTGCTGGCTGAACGCTGGGGCGCGGTGTTCGACCGGGTGCTGTTTGACGCGCCATGCTCGGGCGAAGGCATGTTTCGCAAATCCGAGTCGGCCCGCACCGACTGGAGCGAGGCGCATGTGCGCGGCTGTGCCGTGCGGCAGGCACACGGGCTCGACGCGGCGGCGCGCCTGGTACGTAGAGGCGGCTGGCTGGCGTACAGCACATGCACATTCGCGCCGGAAGAGGATGAGCAGTCGATCGCCGGCTTCCTCGACCGCCATGCCGATTTCGAGGTCGTTCCCTGCGAACTGACCGGCACGGATGCCGGGCATGCCGAATGGTTGGCCGAAGACGACAGGCGGCACGACGACGCGCTCGCGCAGACCCGACGCATCTGGCCGCATCGCGCACGCGGTGAAGGGCACTTCGTGGCCCTGCTCCGGCGCGCGTCGGGCGACGCGGTGGAGCGTCAGTACCGCGAAATGGATGAACCGCCGCGTCGGTTGCTGTCGGCGTGGCAGGAGTTCCAAGCGGCCAGTCTCGGCAGCCAATCATGGGCCGGCGTACGACTTGAGGCACGCGAGTCGAGACTGGCCGCCACGCCCAGGCAGACGCCACCGCTCGATGGGATTCGCGTGGTAGAACTCGGCTGCCCGCTGGGCGACGTGTCCACCGGGCGCTTCGAGCCAGCCCATGCGCTTGCGCTGGCACTGCGGCGTGACGAAACCGCACAGATGCCGGGCGCACGGCTTGACTTTGCGGCGGACGACGAAGCTTTGCGACGTTATCTGCATGGTCACCCGCTTGAGGCCGGCGGCCCGGACGGGTGGGTACTTTTGAGTGTAGCGGGGTTTCCGCTCGGCTGGGGCCGGCGCTCGCAGGGCATCGTGAAGAACCGTTATCCTAAGGGACTGCGAATAGCGTAGAAACCCACAACAAACAAGTCGTCTCCACGAATGGACACGAAGTAACACCAAGAACGACTTGCTTGTCATTCGTGTTTCTTCGTGTCCCTTCGTGGATAGATGTCCGGGAGCACCATGATCAAACGCATCGACCACATCGGCATCGCTGTCAATAGCCTCGACGAGGCGCTCAAAGTGTACCGCGACGCGCTCGGCCTCGACGTGACGCACATTGCCGACGAGCCGGAGCAGAAGGTCAAAGTCGCCTTCCTGCCGCGCGGCGGCAGCGAGATCGAACTGCTGGAGCCGTACCCCGGTGACGGGCCAATCCGCAAGTTCATGGAGAAGCGCGGCGAAGGTATCCATCACATCTGCGTCGAGGTGGACGATATCGAGGCATCACTGGCCGAATTGGCGCGCCAGGGCGTGCAGTTGATCGACGCCGTGCCGCGCACAAACTCGCGCGGTCAGAAGATCGCCTTCATTCACCCGAAGGCCGCACACGGCGTGCTGATCGAGTTGTATCAGTACGTGGAGTAGCCCGGTGGAGCATACCCATGTTTGACCACGCGTTTCTCGCACAACTCGCGCAGGACGAAGACCGCTGGTCGGAGACGACGCTTCAGCAGTCGCTGGCGCGCATGCCCGAGCGGTCCGGGCCGTTCATGACGACGTCGTCTGAGCCGATTGAACGCCTCTATACACCTCTCGACACGGCCGCGCTCGACTATGCACGCGATATCGGGTTTCCCGGCGAATACCCGTTCACGCGCGGCGCGCACCCGACGATGCATCGCGGCCGGCTGTGGACGATGCGCATGTTCGCCGGCTTCGGCAGCGCCGAAGAGACCAACGCGCGCTTCAAGTACCTGCTCGCTGAGGGCCAGACCGGCCTGAGCGTCGCCTTCGACCTGCCGACTTTGTATGGCTACGATAGCGATGCGCCGGAAACGCTCGGCGAATTCGGCAAATGCGGCGTCGCCATCTCGTCGCTGGCCGACATGGAAGTCCTGCTCGACGGGCTGCCACTCGACCAGATCACCACGTCGATGACGATCAATTCGCCGGCCGCGCCGGTCTGGGCAATGTATATTGTCGCCGCCGAGAAGCGCGGCATCCCGCGCGACAAGCTGGGCGGCACGCTTCAGAACGACATCCTCAAGGAGTACATCGCGCAGAAAGAGTTCATCTTCCCGCCGCGCCCCTCCATGCGCCTGGTCACGGACACCATCGAGTTCGGCATGCGCGAAATGCCGCGCTGGAACACCATCTCGATCAGCGGCTACCACATCCGCGAAGCGGGCAGCACGGCCGCGCAGGAGCTCGCCTTCACGCTGGCCGACGGCTTCGAGTACGTGCGCTGGGCGGTGGAGCGCGGCCTGCCGGTCGATGCGTTTGCACCGCGCCTGTCGTTCTTCTTTAACGCGCACAACGACTTCTTCGAGGAGATCGCCAAGTACCGCGCCGCGCGCCGCATCTGGGCGCGCACGCTGCGCGAGCAGTTCGGCGCGCAGAGCGACCTGTCGTGGCGGCTGCGCTTCCACACGCAGACGGCCGGCGCGTCACTCACCGCGCAGCAGCCGGAGATCAATGTCGTGCGCGTCGCCCTGCAGGCGCTGGCAGCCGTGCTGGGCGGCACGCAGTCGCTGCACACCAACTCGCTCGACGAGGCGCTGGCCCTGCCGTCCGAGCACGCCGCGCACACCGCGCTGCGCACACAGCAGATCATCGCGCACGAATCGGGCGTCACCAACACGGTCGACCCGCTGGGCGGCAGCTACTTCGTCGAGGCGCTGACCGACCGCCTGGAACGGGATGCGCTGCGCATGTTCGCGCAGATCGAGTCGCTGGGCGGCGTGATCCCGGCCATCGAGGCTGGCTACTTCCAGCGCGAGATCGCGGACTCGGCCGCGCGCTACCAGCGCGAGATCGAACTTGGACAGCGCACGGTGGTAGGCGTCAACGAGTATGTGGAGCGCCAGCCGATCAATGTGCCGATCCTGAAGATGGATCCCGACGGTGAGCGCCGACAAATGGCGCGGCTGGAGCGCGTGCGGCGCGAGCGCGATAGCGCCGCCGTGGCCGCCCGGCTCGGCGCACTGAGTGAGGCCGCCGCGGGCCGCGCCAATTTGATGCCGTACCTGATCGACGCCGTATCCGCGTACGCCACGCTGCAAGAGATGATGGACGTGCTGCGCGGCGTATTCGGCATATACCAGGAGCCGGTCATTCTGTAGGTTGAGAGGTTGAGCATGACTGACAAGATCCGCGTTCTGATAGCCAAGCCGGGACTGGATGGCCACGATCGCGGCGCCAAGGTCGTGGCACGCGCCTTGCGCGACGCCGGCATGGAAGTGATCTACACCGGTCTGCGCCAGACGCCGGAGATGATCGTCGAGGCCGCCATCCAGGAGGACGTGGATTGCATCGGCCTGTCCATCCTGTCCAACGCGCACATGGCGATCTTTCCGAAGATAGTGGAGATGCTCAGGCGCGAGGAGCGTGGCGACATACTGTTGTTCGCCGGCGGCATCATTCCCGACGACGATGTGCCCGTGCTGAAACAGATCGGCTTCCGGGGCATCTTCGGGCCGGGCGCCGACACGCGCGATATCATAAAGTTCATCGAGACCGCAGTCGCCGGTCGCGACCGGGCGCCGGCCGCCGGATGACCTCCACCTCAAGCGGCGCGCTGGCTGCGTTGGTAGCCGGCGTCGAGCGGGGCGACCGCCGCGCACTGGCGCGGCTGATCACCCATGTCGAGAACCGGCACGCAGGCGTCGACGAAGCGCTGACAGCGCTCTACCCGCGCACCGGGCGCGCGCACATCGTCGGCGTTACTGGCGCACCCGGCACGGGCAAATCCACCCTTGTGGCCGCACTGGCGCGCGAAGAGCGGCGTCGCGGGCGCTCGGTCGGCATTGTCTCGGTCGACCCGACGTCGCCATACACCGGCGGCGCACTGCTCGGCGACCGCATTCGCATGCAGGACCTGACCGCCGATCGCGGCGTCTATATGCGCTCGCTTGCCTCGCGCGGCAGCGTCGGCGGCCTTTCCGAATCGGCGGCCGACGTCGTGCGGGTGATCGACGCCTTCGGGCGAGACATTATCTTCGTCGAGACGGTCGGCGCCGGGCAGGCCGAGGTCGATATTGCGCGCGCCGCACAGACGACGATCGTCATCGAAGCACCCGGTCTCGGCGACGAGATTCAAGCGTTCAAAGCCGGCATCCTGGAAATCGCCGATGTGTTCGTGATCAACAAAGCGGACCGTGAGGGCGCCGACCGCACAGCCAACGCCATTCGCACGATGCTGGATATCGGCATCCCGCAGCGCGGCCCCGGCGAGGGCACGGTCACGTGGCGGCCGCCGATCCTAAAGACGGTGGCGTCGAGCGACGATGGGGTCGCTCCACTTGCCGATGAACTGGATAAGCATTTACAATACCTGCGCGACAGCGGCCATCTGGCAGTCCGCGAGCGCGAGCGGATCGGCGACGAGTTGCGCCGCCGGCTGGCCCGCGCCCTGCTCGAGCGCCGTCTGGCCGCCGTCGGGCTGGCTGAAGTCGACCGGCTGATCGGCGACATCGCCGCCCGCCGCATCGCGCCACAGGCCGCGCTGCGCGATCTGCTTGACGCGCAATCACCGGAAGGAACACGATCATGAAATGCCCGCGCTGTGCCGCCGAGAACACCGAGGCGGCGCGTTTCTGTGCGAACTGCGGCCAGCCGCTCGCCGCGCAGGCTGCACCCCTGACGGCGCTATTTGCGCCGGCCGCCGTGCCCGACCCGAACACGGCGTTTGTACTCGAGTTCGTGCTGGGCATCTTCGGTTTCCTGGGTGTTGGCTGGCTGTATGGCGGGCGCACCGTGCTCGGCCTGGTGATGCTGGTCGGCTGGTGGCTATTTGTCGCTTCCGGCATCAGCGGCTCACTGCTGTCGGGCGGATTCGGCTGCTGCCTGTGGCTGCCGGTGCATTTCATTGCGCCGCTGATCTCCGCGCTGGTCGTGAAGAACGAGCTTGAGCGCAATCCATTCGGATAGGCTGCGTGGGTTTTCGAATTGACCATTGCGCGCACGGTATCGCTGCCGGGCGTGTGGTGTGGCACAACTCGTCGCCGAATCGGGCGCTGAGCGGCAGATTACGCCGTCGAAACGCCTTCGCCGGATTGGGAACCCTTCGAAAAGCTCAGTGGACATTCGCGCTGATTGCCTTGAAACGTCGAAATATCCCTCGATAAGCCAAAGGATCGTTAATGACCGCTAATCGCGTGAGCATGTACGGAGACCTGGCCATTATCAGCGGCGGCGCTCACCCGGCGCTGGCGCAGGAGATTGCCGATCTATTGCGCGTGCCGCTGCACCCGGTGGACATCACGCGCTTCCCCAACGAAAACTTCTTCGTGCGGCTCCAGGCTTCGCTACGCTCGCGCGACGTGTTCATCATTCAGCCGACCTGCTCTCCCGTCAGCGACAATATCATGAAGCTGCTGATCATGATCGACGCCGTACGGCGCGATTCCGCCGGCCGTATTACCGCCGTCATGCCGTACTTCGCCTACTCGCGCTCCGACAAGAAAGACCAGCCGCGCACGCCGATCACCGCCCGGCTGATGGCCGACCTCATCTCCACCGCCGGAGCTGACCGCTTTTTCACGATGGACCTGCACGCCAGCCAGATCGCCGGATTCTTCAATATCCCGGGCGACGAGATGAGCGCCTTCCCGATTCTGCGCGAGTACTTCCAGTCGCGCGACCTGAGCAACGCGATCGTCGTCGCGCCCGACGAAGGCTCGTCGAAGCGCGCGCGCAAGTTCGCCGAGTTGCTCGACTTGCCGCTCGCTATCGTGGAAAAACGGCGCAAGGCCACGCAGACCGAGGCGCTCAACCTGATCGGCGAAGTAGACGGCCTGGACGCCATTCTGCTCGATGACGAGGTGGATACCGCCGGCACGGTCAGCAACGCTTGCACGCTACTCAAGTCCCACAACGCACGCCGCGTGTTCCTGTGCGCGACGCACGCGATCTTCTCGCCGCCGGCCGTCGACCGCCTGCGCAGCGCCGGCTTCGAGGAGATCGTGGTGACCAACACGGTGCCGGTGCCGCCTGAAAAAAGCCTGCCCAACATGACCGTGCTGTCGGTCGGGCCGTTCATCGCCAAAGTGATCGATCGCATCCACCGCGGCGCTTCCGTTGGCGAATTGATCAACGAGTAGCCGGCGGCGAGCCGCTATCCCCCCTCCGCGCATGGACCCGCGCCACGCGCTTGCCGCGTCCGTGATCGTGCTGACCTACGCCGGTGTCGCGCTCGGCGAGTTTCCGCAGTTGCGCATGAACCGTGCCACGATCGCACTCGTCGGCGCGGTGGTGCTGGTTGCCGCCGGCGGCATCGGCGCGCCGCAGGCGTTCGCCGCGCTGGACGGCAACACGCTGGTGCTGCTGTTCGCCATGATGGTGCTGAACGTGCACCTGCGCCTGGCCGGATTCTTCAATTGGATCGCCGCGCTGGTCGTGCGGCACGCCGGGTCGCCGCGCTGCCTGCTCGGCTGGATCATCATCGCGTCCGGCGTACTCTCGGCACTGTTTCTGAACGACACGGTCGTCCTCATGTTCACCCCGCTGGTCGTCCAGGTCGCGCAGCGCCTGCGTCGCAACCCGATCCCCTACCTGATGGCGCTTGCGACCTCGGCCAACATCGGTTCAGCAGCAACGATCACCGGCAACCCGCAGAACATGCTGATCGGCATGTCGTCGCACATCGCGTACCTCGACTTTGCGCGGGCGCTCGTCCCCGTGTCGCTCGCCGGCATGCTCATTGCGTGGGTGGTGATTGTGGGCGTCTACCGAGCCGAGTTTGCCGAGCGGCGCTTTCCCGAGCGCTACGACATGGCGGCCGAGATCTACACGCCGCTGTTCCGTAAGACGGTTACGCTGAGTGGCCTGCTCTTGGCGGCGTTCCTGCTCGGCGCGCCGATCCCGCTGGCCGCCTTGACGGTTGCCGCCGCATTGCTCGTGACCCGCCGGCTGAAGCCGTCGCGCATCTTCGCACAAATCGATTGGTCGCTGCTCGTCTTCTTCAGTGGGCTGTTCGTCGTCACGGGCGCCATCGGCGCGCTCGGTTTCTCGGACGATCTGTTCGCCGTCGCCGAACCGCTGGCGCGCGGCGGCGTGCTGCCGCTGTCCGCCGTCACGGTCGTGCTGAGCAATCTGGTATCGAATGTGCCGGCCGTGCTGCTGTTCCGGCCCCTAGTCCCGCAGTTTGCAGATCCGGGCCGCACCTGGCTAGTGCTGGCGATGGCGTCCACACTGGCCGGCAATCTAACCCTGCTCGGCTCCGTGGCGAACCTGATCGTGGCCGAATCCGCACGCAGCCAGGGCGTGCGCCTGTCGTTCGGCGAGTACCTCAAGGTCGGCGCTCCGGTCACGGTACTGAGTTTGGCGGCCGGAGTGATCTGGCTAAGTATGTTATAATGAAATGAAGTCTCAACATTAAATATTCGGCCCCGGACCCGCCGGGGCATGCCACAAAGGTACTAACCGAGCATGCTGAAGAGCCTCCTATCGAAAGTCGTCGGCGATTCCAACGAGCGTGTATTGTCGAAACTCTGGCCCAACGTCGAGAAAATCAACGGGCTGGAAGCGAAATTAAAGGACCTGACGGACGCACAGATGCGCGCCTTGACCGGCGATTTCAAGGCGCGCCTCGCGCGCGGCGAGTCGCTGGACGACATCCTGCCCGAAGCGTTTGCGGCCGTGCGCGAGGCATCGCGGCGTACGGTCGGCATGCGGCCTTTTGACGTACAACTCATCGGCGGCATGGTGCTGCACCAGGGCAAAATCGCCGAAATGAAGACCGGCGAAGGCAAAACGCTCGTGGCCACCCTGCCGCTCTACCTGAACGCGCTGACCGGTAAAGGCGTCCACCTGGTCACCCCCAACGATTACCTGTCTAAAGTCGGCGTGCAGTGGATGGGACCTATCTACTATGCCCTCGGGCTGTCGGTCGGCGTTATCCAGCATGAGAGCGCGTATCTATTCGACCCGGCCTATTCACACCATGACGCACGGTTTCACCATCTGCGCCCGTGCGCCCATCGCCGCGAGGCGTATTACGCCGATATCACCTACGGCACCAATAACGAATTCGGTTTCGACTACCTGCGCGATAACATGGTGTGGGACTCGGACGAGCGCGTACAGCGCGATGTGAACTTCGCCATCGTCGATGAGGTGGACAACATCCTGATCGACGAAGCGCGCACGCCGCTCATCATCAGCGGTCAGGCCGACGAGGCGACCGACCTCTACCGCAAGTTCGCGGCCATCGCGGCCACACTGCGCGAAGAGGAAGATTTTACCGTCGACGAGAAGCACCGCAACGTAACGCTGACCGAGGGCGGCATCGACACCGTCGAGCGCAAGCTCGGCATCGACAACCTGTATGCGCCCGAAAGCCTGGAAATGACGCCGTACCTTGACCAGGCGCTCAAGGCTCGGGTGCTGTTCCTCAAAGACCGCGAGTATATCGTCAAAGAGGGACAGGTCATCATTGTCGACGAGTTTACCGGCCGCCTGATGCCGGGCCGCCGCTTTTCCGAGGGACTGCACCAGGCGATCGAGGCCAAGGAAGGCGTGCAGATCCAGCGCGAATCGCTGACGCTGGCCACCATCACCTTCCAGAACTACTTCCGCATGTACGAGAAACTGGCCGGCATGACCGGCACGGCCAAGACCGAGGAAGAAGAGTTCCAGAAGATCTACGACCTCGACGTCGTCCTGATTCCGACCCACCGGCCGATGGTACGCACGGATCATGCGGACCAGGTGTACAAAACCGAGCAGGCCAAGTACCGCGCTGTAGTGAATGAGATTCAGGAGATGCACGGCCAGGGCCGACCGGTACTGGTCGGCACCACGTCGGTCGAGCGGTCCGAGATGCTGGCCGACATGCTCAAGCGTCGCGGCGTGACGCACAATGTCCTGAACGCCAAGCTGCACGAAAAGGAGGCGGTGATCGTCGCGCAGGCCGGACGACCGGGCGCCGTCACGCTCGCCACCAACATGGCCGGCCGCGGCGTCGACATTCTGCTGGGCGGCAATCCCGACGGGCTGGCGCGCGACAACCTCGCCAAGCTGGCGTTGGACGTCACAACCGCCAGCCCGGAACAGTGGGACGAGGCGCTGGCCAAAGCACGCGCGCAGACAGAGGCCGATAAGAAGCGCATCATCGAGCTGGGCGGCCTGCATATCATCGGCACCGAGCGGCACGAGGCGCGCCGCATCGACAACCAGTTGCGCGGTCGCGCCGGCCGCCAGGGCGACCCCGGCTCGTCGCGCTTCTACGTTTCGCTCGAAGACGACCTGATGCGCCGCTTCGGCGGCGAGCAGGTCAAGAAGTTCATGGAGTGGGCCGGTCTTGAAGAAGATGTGCCGATCGAACACAATCTGATCTCCCGCACGATTGAGCAGTCGCAGGTCAAAGTCGAAGGCTACAACTTCGACATGCGCAAGCACGTCCTGCAGTATGACGACGTCGTCAACCAACAGCGCGAGACGATCTACGAGCAACGCCGCCGCGTGCTGAGCAAGGACTCCCTGCGCGACGACGTTATGGAAATGCTCGGCGAAGCGATCGACACAGCCGTGGATGCCCACACCGGCGGCGACCACGAAGACTGGGACCTGAACGCGCTGGCAGCCGACGTGCAGCGCACCGTGCCGCTGCCGGCCGGCTTCGACACCAAACAGTGGGTGAAACTGGACGGCGAAGAAATCGCCGACCAGTTGATGGAACTGGCCGAGCAGTTCTACGACGAGCAGGCCGGGCGCATGGGCCGCCAGTTGTTTGACCATGCACAGCGCAACGGGCTGACAATCGAAACGCTCAGCGCCATCTCGCCCATGTTGCAGCGCGCCGTGGTGCAGGTCGCACAGGCCAGGCTCGGCGACGCGTACGCCACGGCGTCCGCGGAACGGCTCACCGGACTGACGGCGGAACGGGAGAGCGCGCTGCAGGCGCTGTTCACGGACGGCATGGTCCTGTCGCGCGATCGCATCGCCATCTTGCAGGTCATGGATCGCCTGTGGATCCGCCACCTGACGGTGCTGGACGATATCCGCGAAGGCATCGGGCTGCGCGCCTACGGCCAGCAGGACCCGCTCGTCGCGTATAAGCGCGAGGCCTCGGAAAGCTTCGGCCGCCTGCTCGACCAGATGCGCGAACAGGTCGCGCACACGATCTTCGGCATGCAGATCAACTTGCAGCAGACGCAACCGGCCCGCGTTGCACGCGAGGTCGCCACCAACCGTGCCGCCGAGAGCGAAGCGCGCGGACGGCGGGCCAGCGCGGCCGGCGGCGCCAAAGGCGCCAAGCTTGGCCGCAACGATCCGTGCTGGTGCGGCAGCGGCAAGAAGTACAAGAACTGCCACATGCGCAAAGACCTGGGCGGCGCGCCGGCCGCCGCGCAACGCTAGACGGCAGACCAAGCATTGCGACGCCGCGCAGGAGACGGGAACGCGCGCGGCGGATAACCCAACACCATGACCGAGACGTCAAGCGACCTTCGCGAAAAAATGGTGCGATTGCCAAAAGTCGACCTGCACCGCCACTTTGAAGGCTCGATCCGGTTCGAGACGTTTCTCGAACTGGTATTGCCGCAGGACCTGCCACTGCCGACGCGCGACCCGGCCTTGTTGCGCCGGCTGGTGCAAGTCCTGCCGGATGAGCCGCCAAACTTCACCAACTTCCTCGCCAAATTTGCCTGGCTGCACACTATGTACGCCACGCCGGACGTTTACGGACGCATCATGCACGAGGTCGTGGAAGACGCCGCGCGCGACGGGGTGGTGCACCTGGAACTGCGCCTCAGCCTGCGGCATCTGACACGCCACAAAGGCTTCGCCATGCCCGACGTGCTGGGCTGGCTGCACAGCGCGCGGCTGGACGCCGAGAAGCGATTCGACATCTCGGTCGCCCTGATACCGATGCTGAACCGCGAGGCGCCGCGCGAACTGTGTGAGCAGATCATGCGGGCGGTGATCGATCAGCCGGACGGCGTCATCGCCGCCGTGGACCTGGCCGGCGATGAACTGAACTTCCCCGTGCCGCCCGTGGCCGACCTGTTCGACGCCGCACGCCGGCGCGGGCTTGGCATCACCATCCACGCCGGCGAAGCGCGCGAGGCCGCGATTATCGACCGGTGCCTGACGACCTACCGGCCGACGCGCATCGGCCACGGCGTGCATGCGACCGACGACCTGCGCACCATGCGCCGTTTGACGGACGAGGGCATTACGCTGGAGGTCTGCCCGCTCAGCAACATCCAGACCGGCGCGGTGGCCGATCTGCGCACGCATCCGCTGAAGCCGCTGCGCGACGCCGGACTGGCCGTCACAGTCAACACCGACGACCCGAACATTCAGGGCACCTGCCTGTCGATGGACTATGCGGCCGCGATCACCTCGATCGGGCTCACGCTGGACGATCTGCGGCAGATGAATAGCGCGGCGGCCGAGGCGGCCTTCCTGCCGCGCGATCAGAAGCGCAAACTGCTGGCGCGCGTCAAAGCGGGCTGGTGAAGACGCAAAGCGATCAATGCAAAGCCCTCGCTCGTAATTCGAGCGGGCTTTGCATTTCAGAACTCGATTGCGCGCACGTTATCAGGATCGACCGCGTGCAGGGCATCGATCTCCGCCGGCGTCGGCGGCGGCGTACGCGGCGTGCGCTCGTCCGCTGCGATGGGCCATCCCGTCTGCGCGCGCACTTGCTCCGCCGTCACGTACGGGTGGATCGACTCGACCTGCAATTCGCCGTCCTGCATGCAGAAGACGCACAGCGGCGTCACGACACGGTCGACGCGCCCACCGCTCGTGCGAAACGACACCGCCTCGACGAACGTACGCACATCGTGCTTGGTGCGCCATAGAATCGTGCGCCCGGCGCTCGGCATGATCGCCGCCGATCCGGCGCCGCCCGGCAAGCGCACCTTCGGCCGGTGCACGTCTCCGCTAGGGCCCGGAATCAGGCTCATATTGATATTGCCGTGACGGTCGATCTGCACGCCGGACAGGAACGCCGTGTCGAGCTTGCCGCGCGCCGACAGATCAAACAGGTCGGTCAGCGTGACGCGGCTGCGCGTGTGCGCAAACAGCGCGGGGTCCACCGTCGAGCGCGGCAGAGACTCCGGCTGCGGGTTGATGCTGCCGGTGATATTGAGATAAACCAGGTTCGGCGCGTGCAGCCGCTTGGCGATCAGGATCGCCACCATCGGCAGTGGCGACGCCACGCCGTGGAAGACCGTTTCGCCATCGCGTAGCAAGCGCGCCATGACAATCGGCATCATGACGTCAGGCGTCAAGTCGGCGGTCATGCAACAGACTCCGGTATGCTGGCTGAGGCCAGCACATGCCGGCGGATCCAGTCAGCAACCAGCTCGGGCGTCTGCGTGTGAGCCTGGAAGTCGGCCAGAAAGTCGAGGTCGGCATCGTACAGGCCGTGGCACGAGCATGGGTGCGCCCCGCGCGGCGCATGCACCACGCTCGACACCATAAACCCGGCGATCGTGGTCAATTCCGGCTGCGCTTCAAATGACCGGCCATCCACGATCCGCTCCGCGGTCAACACCACCTGCTTCGCGGCCGTCACCATCAGCGCATCTTCAAACACGGAGCCATAGATGCGCGCATTGCCCGTTGCGTCCGCCTCCTGCACGTGGACAATCGCCACGTCGGGCCGGATCGCCGGTACGACATACACTTCATCCTCGCTGTACGGATCGCTTACTTTGCGAAATCCCTGCGCCTGCGGCAGATCGGATTGCGAGAACGCATTGATCGGCATGAACGGCACACCCTGGCTGGCCGCGCGCAGCCCGGCGATGACGCTGTAGCAGGCGTGCTCGTAGGCGTGCACGGTTCCCTGTTCAACGGCGCGGCGGTATAGCGACGCCATGCCAAACAGGTTCTCGTAGCCAATGAAACCGGCCGTGACCGCGCTTGCCACACCCGCGCCACAAAGTAAGTCCACGTCATACGCGCCGGCCGTCTTGACGACATTCAGTCCGCGCCGACCCCGCCGCACCAGTTCGTGCACCGCCGCGACCGGCGCGCGGTGCAGCGTGTTGCCGCCCAGAGCCACCGTTGCGCCGTCGGTCACCAGACTCATCGCCCTGCTCAGTGTGGTCAACTTGCTCTGCATCGGCCCCCCTAGTTGATCCGCTTATCGCGCCCGGCCCATTCCTTGTCCCGCAGCACGTATTTCTGGATCTTACCCGTGCTGGTTTTCGGCAGATCGATAAACTCGACTGACTTGGGGCACTTGAAGTGCGCCAGATGCGCCCGGCAGTGCGCGATGATCTCGTCCGCCGTCGCCGTCGCGTCCGGCTTGAGCGTCACAAACGCCTTCGGCACCTCGCCCCAGCGGTCGTCGGGCACCGCGACCACCGCCACCTCCAGCACCGCCGGATGCTGGTAGATCGCCTGCTCGACTTCGATGGTGGAGATGTTCTCACCGCCGCTGATGATAATGTCCTTCTTGCGGTCGCGCAGTTCGATGTAGCCGTCGGCGTGCACCACGCCTACATCGCCGCTGTGAAACCAGCCGCCCGCAAACGCCTTCGCAGACGCGGCCGGGTCGCGATAGTAGCCCTGCATGACGTTGTTGCCGCGCATGACGACCTCGCCCTGCGTCTGCCCGTCGGCCGGCACGTCGTTCATCGCGTCGTCGACGACGCGCAGCTCGCTGATATGCAGGTACGGCACGCCCTGGCGCGCCTTCATGCGCGCGCGCTGGTCGGACGGAAGCGCATTCCATTCGGCGTGCCACTCGCAGACGCTGTGCGGGCCGTATGTTTCGGTCAGGCCGTACACATGGGTGATCTTGGCCCCCAGCGCCTCGACCGTCAGCAGGATCGTCGGCGACGGCGGCGCGGCGGCCGTGACGATCTGTAGCGGCCGGGTCAGCTTGAGTTCCTTGACCGACGGGTGATTGGTCAGCATGATCAGGACGGCGGGCGCACCGCAAAAGTGCGACACGCGCTCCTGCTCGATCAGCCGCACAATCACCGGCGGATCCACGCGGCGCAGGCAGACGTGCGTGCCGCCCACCGCCACCAGCGCCCAGGTGAAGCACCAGCCGTTGCAGTGAAACATCGGCAGCGTCCACAGGTAGACGCTCTCGCTTGTCAGGCCGTGCTCCAGGCACTCGCCGAGCGCGTTGAGGGCGGCGCCACGGTGCGAGTACATGACGCCCTTCGGGCGGCCGGTCGTGCCGCTGGTGTAGTTCACCGAGATCGTGTCGTCTTCGCGGGCTGCATGCGCGATGGGCTCGCGGCTCCCCCCCGCGATGAACTCTTCGTACGTGACGCCCATTGGTTTCGGTCCGGGTGCGCCCGACTGGTCGTCGACGATCGTAATCACCTGGCGCAGCGACGGTGTCTGCCCGGCGAGCGGCGCGGTGATCGGTGCCAGTTCCGAGTCGACGAACAGCAACTTGACTTCCGCATGGTTGAGGATGTACCCGATCTCGTCGCGGCTAAGGCGCGTATTGATCGCGACCAGGATCGCCCCGGTCAGCGGCACGCCGAAGTGCGCTTCCAGCATTGGCGGGGTGTTCGGGCACAGGAACGCCACCCGATCGCCCGGCTGCACACCGGCGGCGCGCAGGGCGCCGGCCAGCCGGTAGACCCGCTCGGCAAACTGCCGGTAGGTGTAACGCAACGAGCCATGCACGACCGCCGTTTTGTCCGGGAACGTGCGCAGACTTCGGTCCAGAAAGCTCAGCGGCGTCAGCGCCGAATGCCAGACGTCGTAAAACTCGTTGCTCACCCTATCGGCCTTTCCGGCTCACCAGAGCCACATCGGGAAACTGTCGATGGCGTCATCCTGTGTCAGCGCATATGGGTCGCCGCCGAAGAAATCGGCGACCCAGATATCATCGCGCCCGCTGCAGTTGCAGACGAACGTGACGCGCTGGTCATCGGTCGAAATCGACGGTTGGCGCACGCGCTTGCCTGCAAACGCCGTCAACGGGCGCTGCGTGCGCGCCTGCAGATCGATCACCCACAGGTTACTGACCAGCAGTGACGGGTCCAGATCGGCGGCCGACTGCTGAACATTCTCGCGATGCACGTAAATGATCCGGCGGCCATCTGCTGTCCAAATGGGATCGAAATCCTGTGACCCGGCCAGCGTCAGCTTCTGCGGGTCACCGCCATTCGGTTCAGCCAGAAAGAGCTCGCCGGCGTTGTAGGCGTTTGGCTTCTGCATGCTGGCGAAGACCAGTTGCCGGCCGTCGCGTGAAAAGCGCAAGTAGGTGTTGCCTTCGCGCCCATTCGGCGCGACAGGTTGGCGCTTCAAGCCATCGAGTGATAGCAGGTAGGTATTCTCGTAGTCGGCATACGCGATACTGTTGCCGTCCGGCACAAAGGCCGCCGTGAGCACACCGCGCGGCGCCTCCGGGATGCGCAGTTGCGTCACCGTACCTGTCGGCGCGGAGATCCAGATCGTCTGGCTGACCATGTTCTTCATGAGCAGCGAGCGCCCATCGCTGGACCATTGCAGGATGCGGAACACGTCGCCGCCCAGCGCACGCAGTTCCGGCTCGGCATTTGGCGGTAGATCGGGCCGCGGCCCGCTTATCAGCCACGTCTTCAGGCCGCCAGCTTCCTCGACGTTGACCGCAATCACGCCGCCGCCCGGGGCCGCTGCGACCATCAGCGGCGATCGGACCCAGCGGTGGGACGACCAGCGCAGCGGGTCGCGCCCGGTTTCATTGACCGTCCAGAGATCGTACGCGCCATCACGGTTCGAGAAAAAGGCCAGCCGATGGCCGGACGGACGGCGCGCGACGCGCAGCGTGGCAGTGGCATTTACGGTCTGGCGCGCCCTCACGGTGACGATAATCTGCGTGTCCTCATAACCTTCGCTGTGCAAAACGATTTCGTGCTCGCCAGGCTCCAGATCGCGCACCGTCAGCGGCGTATGCCCGCGCGGTTCGCCGTTCACCAGCACGTTGGCGCCGGGCGGCGCCGACGTGACGAACAGCACCCCGCCGCCTGGCTGGGTGTCCGCCCCGCAGGCACCAAGCAAAATGAGCGCTCCAAGCCAGAGAATCAAGCGCCACGGTGGCTTCAACATAGGTGCGACAGCTCTAAAGAACTCTTTTCCTAAAATTTGGACTTTGGGCTTGACTTCCGCAACTGTTTAACATATACTTACATTCAATTGAATAGCGCCGAATCCTCTTCGGAGGAACGGGGGATCCATTACCGGGGTGAATCACGGATGTTTCGTGTAGGGTTCTTCTCCTGACCCAAACCCGACAGCTAACCTCGTAGGCGTATCTAGGGGAAAGCCGTTACCCAGAGCGACTTTCTCTGGGTTTTTGTTTTATTAGGGAGCCCTCTTCCCGTTTTCTCCTCCTTTTGGTAGAGGGGCAAGGAGGGTCAGGTTGCCCTCCTTGCTCCCTCGACCAGACCCTGGTCGTCACGCCTTTTCGAGTTGTTTGTCGCGCTCCTTGAACTCGTCGTACACCCGCTGCAGGCTCGCCTTTAGGCGCTGTTCGGATCGCGCCCGATCATCCACATCAATCGGGAAACCGTCAAGTGACTTGACCTTCGAGACGACATCTTTGCGACTCATGCCGGCTGCGTAGTACGCGCCCACCGTGTCGACGAGTGCGCGGATATACGTATCGAGTTGCGCCAGCGTCTCCGTCGTCGCCAGGTTGCCGTGTCCCGGCACAATCACCGCCGGCTTGAGCGTCGCGATGCGCTCGAGCGCAGCCAGCCACTGCTGGCTGTTGGCATCGCCGAGATTGGGGTACGCGCCCTCGATGACCACGTCGCCGGCAAACAGCACGCCCTCCTCCGGCACATGCACCAGCTGCGTTCCGGACGTGTGGCCGCCAACATGGATAATGCGAACGGTGAAGTCGTCGAGGTGCAGCGACATCTCGTCCACGGCCCCGATGGTCGGGCGCGGCATCGGCAGGCTCTCCAATTCCAGAGCCACCGCCGGCTGCGTGCTGCGGAACGACTCGATCAGGCGTGTACGGAACGTCGCGTCATACTTTTCCAGCATCACATGCGCCGCGTGCCGGTGCGCGATGACCTGCGCCTCCGGAAATGCCCAGTTGCCGAGCGCATGACCCAGGTGGTGATCCGTGTTGATGATGTAGATGGGCCGCTGTGTGCTCATGTGCTGGACGGCGTCGCGCAAGGCGCGCGCATCGTCCGGTAGCAGCGGGCTATCGACCAGCACCGGTCCGCGCGGGGTCACGATCATACCGAGGTTCGTCTTGCGACTGTCCCGGAACACATAGCAGTGAGCGGAGATTCTTTCCATAGATGCTCCTTATGCGCGGGCGGGCTAGCGCCCGCCGGCTTCCGCTACGGCGGTCGCGTGCGGCTCGACCGCCGCGTGCATTGATTGCGATCCGCGCACAATCGCCTCCTGCCGGGGCAGGAACAACGTGCAGATGGCCGAGACCAGCGGCAGCACCGACAGCAGCAACATGCTCGGCGTCAGCCCGAACCGTTCCGCCACATAGCCGGTCACGGCGTTGCCAAGCCCGCCCGTCGCAAACACGAAGCCGAGCGTCAATCCCGAGGCGATGCCGGCGTTGCGCGGGAACAGTTCCTGGCCCATGACCAGCATCGGCGGCCATGACGCGCCCGTCGCAAAGCCCAGCAGGGCCGCTGACAGGTAGATGTTGACGGTGTGCACCCCAAAGAACGCATACATGGTTGGGGCCGTCAGCAGCAACGACAGCACCATCACGGTTCGGCCGCCGATACGGTCGCTGAGAAAGCCGCCGGTCAGCGAGCCGATCGCCAGGCACGCAAAAATCACAAACGACAGATTGCTCACCTCAGCCACGGTCAGGCCGTATTCGGGCTGGGTGAAGAACGGCGGTACATACAACGACACCGACGATTGCGACCACGCCCGCAGCGTCATGGCCGTCAGCAGGGCGAACACCGCAATGCGTGAGAAGGCCGGGTTCAACGCGATCTTGCGATTGACCTGCGCCATGGTCGGGCGCGCGACCGGGTAGCGTCCCAGCACATAGGCCAGCACGACGGACAGCACCAGGCCGATGATCGCCATCACGGCCGTGCCATGCAGCCCCCAACCCGACACCGAAATCAGCGACCCGACATCGAACCCGTCGAGGATCGCCTTGGCGACGAGCGGCCCCACCGCAAAACCGACGTTGCCACCCAGCATAAAGATCGCCACGCCCGCCGTCTTGCGGTCGCCGCTGGCACGATTGGCGCTTGACGCGCTCGGTGGATGAAACGCCGCCGCCCCAAATCCGGCCAGCGGTGCGACCAGCAACAGGGTCGTAAAGTCGCCCAGGTAACCGATTACGCCTTGGAACAGCGCCATCCAGAACACGCCGCCGGCGGCCAGCCAGCGGCCCCCGTGGCGGTCCGCGATATAGCCGAAGATCGGCTGCGACACCGATGAGCAGATCGAATACAACGCCGACACCAGGCCAACCTGCTCAAGCGATAGCGACAGGCCCGTGCGCAGGAAGAAGAACACGATCGGCATTGCGCCCGAGTACAGATCGCAGGCGAAATGACCAAGCGTCAGGCTCCACAGCGCCGGATTGGTCAACAGTTTGCGCATTCCCGTTCCCCGTTACCGCAAGTTCTCGACGGCCATTTGCACGGCGCGCGCAAGGTCGCTGCCGGGCGCCACGCCGCCCTGGGCCATTTCTGGCTGCCCGCCGCCGCGTCCGCCAAACGCCGCGCTCACCTCGCGCAGCAGGCGGCCCATATCGCCCGGCGCGTTCGCTGCGCGCGCAAAGATCAGTCCCGGCTTCTCGCCCGCCACGGCAAACAGCACGACCGTGCCCGGCTTCGCTTTGAGCCGCATCGCCAACAACCGCGCATCCTCGGTCGCGCGGTCGGAAAAGACCTGCGCGACGACGCGCGTGCCGTTGTGCTCCGCCGCCGCCGCCCAGAGCCGTTCGGCCTCGAACACGGTCAACTGGCCCTTCGCGAAGTTCAACTGGCGGCGTAGATCCTTGTTCTCGTCGGCGATACCCTGCACTTTGCCTGCCAGTTCCGAATCCTTCACAGTGAACTGGGAAGCCATGGCCTGCAGGGCCTGGCTCTTCCAGCCATAGTCGCGCAGCGCGCGCATGCCGCAGGTGAACTCAATGCGCTGCTCGTTCCCGCGCCGCTCGGCGCGCAGCACCTTAATCATGCCGACGGCGCCGGTCGTCGGGACGTGCGTACCCCCGCACGCCGACCAGTCGAAATCCTTGATCTCGACCACGCGTATTTTCTGATGCTTGGCGGCCGGCGGCCTGCGCAGTGGTAGACGCGCCAACTCCTCGTCGTCGACGAAGCGGGCCATGACCGGCCGGTCTTCCTGTGCGATCTGGTTTGCCAGTTCCTCGGCCTGCGCGTGCTGCTCGGGCGTCAGCACGCGCGCCAGATCCAGCGTGCAGTTGGCCTCGGTCATGTGCACCGAAACGGTCTCGGCATGACACGCCTGGTAGAACGCCTGCGAGAGGATGTGCTGCCCCGTATGCTGCTGCGTCAGGTCGTGCCGGCGCTCCCAGAGCACGTGTCCGCGCACCGGTCCCGGCGCGAGCGCCCGGTCGAGCAAATGGACATTGTCCCCGTTGGCGTCCTGCACGCTTAACACTTGAGCCGTTGCCTGTCCGTCGCTCAGCGTGCCCGTATCGTACAGTTGCCCGCCGCCCTCGGCGTAGAATGCGGTGCGGTCCAGCACGGCGGCGAACTGCGCGCCGCGCGCCTCCAGCGACAAAAGTTGTGCATCGAATGTACGCACGGTCGGGTCGGAGTAATAGATGCGTTCGGTCATCACGTCTCTTTCAAGCGGTGCGCCGCGCCACGCGGAACGGCGGTCACGGCCATACTCGACAACACACGCCCCCGGCGCGACTCGAACGCGCAACCTGCGGATTAGCATCCACCATTAGGTTTCCCTAACGAGCATCATGCGCCCTTGGTGGCTGGACTATCTCTTCGCCTTCGGGCATTGACCCGTTCAGGCGTCTCGCGTATAGTCTCTGAGGAGTCCATTTATCTGCTATGCGAGGAACCATTTGCGCGTCGTGCCGTCGAGAAACAGGCAGGTCAAGGGCATCAGGTCATTTGGCGCATATACAGATTTGTAAGGTTCCCTGCTGGTTACCCATGACGTTATCCGCCGCGCTTTTTCGCCGTCACGCATGCGCTCCCGCGCTTCGTTGTGGCGGCGACGGCTCTTAGGGCGTCCCAGCATATAGCGAGATTTCGCCGTGCGCATTTCGGCGCGGGCGCTCCGTTAAAAGTCCGTTGCTCTATCCTTTGAGCTACGGGGGCAATACGGAACAATTATAGCCGCAATCAATGCGCTACTCAAGCGCCTTGCGGCTTTGCGGCCGCGCCCGTATAATCCGCCCTATGGACTACACTACCGCAGCCGCGCCGGGCGCGTACGTACAGCTAATCGGCGCCGACGACCGGCGCTTTTTTGTGCGCCTGATGCCCGGCCAGTCGTTTCATACCCACCACGGCTTCATCAAGCACGACCAGATTGTCGGCACGCCCTATGGCGGCACCGTGTTCACCCACAACGGGCACCCGTACATCGTGCTGCAGCCGTCACTATTTGACCTGATCATGCGCGTCAAGCGCAACACGGCGATCGTATACCCCAAGGAGATTGGGTACATCTTGCTGAAGATCAACGCCGTGAACGGGGCGCGCATCGTGGAGGCCGGCACCGGCAGTGGCGCGCTGTCGCTGGCACTGGCCACCTCCATTGCGCCCGAGGGGCGCCTTTACACCTACGAAGAACGCGTCGAGATGCAGAACCTGGCGCGCAAGAACCTCGAAAACGCCGGCGTGGCCGGCAACGTGACGATGAAACTGCGCAATATCGTCGAGGGCTTCGACGAAACTGGCGTCGATGCCGTGTTCCTCGACGTGCGCGAGCCGCAGGACTTCCTGGGTCAGGCGCGCGCCGCGCTCAAGGGCGGCGGATTCTTCGGCTCCATTGTGCCGACCACGAACCAGGTCTCCAATTTGCTCACCGGCTTGCAGGCAGGCGGCTGGATGCACATCGAGGTCGAGGAAATCCTGATGCGCTCATACAAGCTTGTGCCCGAACGGCTGCGGCCCGAAGACCGCATGATCGGCCACACCGGCTTTCTGGTCTTTGCGCGCAAGGTGGACCCGTCGCCCCCGCCGCCGCCGCGCCCGCCCGCGCCGGTCGAGCAGGCCGCTCCGGTCGAGCCGGTTGACGACGAAATGCCTGGCGAGGAGCCTGTGCCGTTCAGCGAGGAGACAGATGCCGGAACCGACGCATGAGTTGGTGAGCGTGTACGTCGCGCAGGGCCACCTCGAAGCCGAAGTGGTGCGCGGGCGGCTTGAATCTGAGGGGGTACCGGCGATGCTTTCGTACGAGTCGCTAGGACTCGTTTACGGGCTAACGCTGGACGGTCTCGGACAGGTGCACGTCCGCGTGCCCGGTGCATTTGCAGCGCGCGCGCGGGCCATCCTGGCCACCCCGCCCGACCCCGGCGACGCCGACACCGAAACAGAACCCCCTTCGACCTGACGGGCCGACAGGGGCGGCGTTATCGGTACCGGTGTTCCGAATTGACCGAAGCGTATTGCGGCTCGCGGAGCTACGCCGGCAGTTTCACACTGAACCGCGGGTCCTGCGAAGTCATCAGTCGCAGGCCGGCCCGCAGATCGGTCTGCGGTGACCACCCCAGCACGTCACGCGCGCGCGAAATATCGGCCACTAACCGAGACACCCCGCCGCTCTCACCCGGCCGCTCGATGCGGTGCGCATCACGGCCCAGCACCGACTCAATGGTCGAGACGAGTTGCGCCACCGATGTTTCCTGCCCGCTCCCCACGTTGACGACCACCCGGTTCAGTTGCGGTCGTTCGGCCGCCGCGCGCAGTGCGTGCACTACGTCGTCGATGTACACAAAGTCGCGCGACTGCACGCCGCCGCCGTAAACGATCAGCGAACCGCCGCCCTGCACCTGCCGGAGGAAGCGCGGAATCACTGGCGCATGCGCCGGCGGCAGCGGCTGCCCGGGCCCATAGGCGTTGAAAATGCGCAGAATGACCGTTTCGATCTTCCACAGTGCGCCAATCGCGAGCACGTACTGTTCGGCGGCGAGCTTGCTGACCGCATACGGCGTTTGCGGGTTGACCGACATCGCCTCGGAGACCGGCTGCTGCGGCTGCTCGCCGTAGATCGCGCCTGAGGACGCCAGCACGACGCGCTTGACGCCGGCGTCGCGCACGGCGGCCATCAGGCTCACCGTGCCGCCGACGTTCACCTCGTTGTACTCCACCGGATACAGCACCGACTCCGGCACCGAAACGCGCGCCGCCAGATGCACCACGCAATCCACGCCGTTGAGCAGCGTCCACAGCTTCGGGATGTCACGCACGTCGCCGCGCGTAAACAGCACACGCGGATCGAGCACCTGCCGCTCGCCGCCCGCGCTCAGATCGTCGATCGCGCGCACCTGGTGGCCCTGCGCGACGAGGAAATTAGCGAGCGCCGAGCCGATAAAGCCGGTGCCGCCTGTGACCAGAAAGTTCATGCGTTAGTGATTTCCTTTAGGTTCCGGCTCGTTGAATTTCAATCGCCAAACAGGTCGTCGACGTCCTTCCGGACCTGGGCCTGCCGCTCCGCGCGGGTCAGATCGCCCATTGCTTTGTAGAAGTCGCTGTCGTATTTGCGCGTGCGAATTTGAATCGGCATCGGCACCGCGTGCCCGATCAGCAGCACTTCCTGCTTCGTGTCGAGGCTTTCCAGCGCGCCGCGCAGGGTGCTGCGCCCGCTCGCACCGGTAAACACGGCGTCGATGTCGTGCTCGTCGGTCAGCTTGCCCGTCACGCGCGTGCCGAGCTGCGACATCACTTCCGCATCGATGCCGCTCGGGCGCTGATCAATGACCATCAGCGTCACGCGGTATTTGCGCAGCTCGCGGGCAATGGTGCCAAAGATCGTCTGGCGCGCTACGCCGGGATTAAGGAACTTGTGCGCTTCCTCGATCGTAATGACCAGCGGGTGCGCCTCGCCGCCGCCTTCGGTTGCCTGCTCGTGCTCCTCGGCCAGCTTGACGTACTGCTCGCGCACGCGCCGTGTGATGATGTTGGACACCAGCATGTAGTCGAGCACGCTGTTGAACTTGCCGAATTGCAGCACGACGTGCTCTTTGCGCTTGAAATGCTCCAGCATCATGTCTATCGTGGAAAACTCGGCCAGCGGCGAGATATACTCCTGCCGCGCGATGCGCTTCAGATTGCGCTGGAGCGCGGTGAGCGTGCCCTCGTGCGCGTTGTTCTGCTTGCAGAACTCCTGGGCTTCCTCCACCGACATATCCAGCAGGTGTGACAGCCATGCGTCGCGGAAGCGGTCGCGCAGCAGGCCGATGGTCGCCTCCGCCGTTGCGCGCAGGTTAAGCTCCTCGGCCAGCAGCAGCACATCCTCCGGCTCAATCTGGTTCAGCCCGATCTTGAGGACGCCATCCACGCTGCGCCCGCGCTTGCGCGTGCTGGCCTCGTCAAGCGAGTACGTGTGGATGGCCGTTCCGAATAGCTCGCGCAGCCCCTTGACGCGCACGCCGTCCTCCGACTCTTTGCCGTAGGCGTACTCATCGTGCATGTCAAAGATCAGGTTCGACGCAATCTGCGACTTGACGATGCCGCACAGCAGCAGGCGCGCCAGGAACGACTTGCCGGTACCCGACTGGCCGAAAATGCCGTTGGAGCGCTGCACCCACTTGGTCAGGTCGAGGCAGATCGGGATATCCATCGTCAGCGGCGTGCCCATCTCGAAGTGCGTGTTGTCCGGCTCGCCGAACACGGTGTGGAAGTCGAACTCATTCGCCTCGCGCAGCGCGGCGAAGTGCATCGGGATCGTGCGCACCGGCTCGATGCCCGCTTCGCTCAGGTCGCGGGTCATGTCGAGCATCAACTGCGGCTTGATCTGCACGGTCGCATAGGTCGACGTGCCATCCAGCGCGCGGCGCACAAACGTGCTCGCGTCGCGCGGGGGATCCGCGGCGATCCGCATGTCCGAGGCGCGCAGGCTCATGTCGGCGATCAGGCAGAAGAAGCGGTGGCGCTCGCCTTCCGCCACGACAAACGAGCCGATCCGCAGCCCCTCGGTCGAGGTGCCGGGGTTCAGCCGTACGGTCAGGCCCTGGTTGAATGCACCCTCGGTGACGACACCGATTGGCTTGCTTTCATCTGGCGTGTTCGACATGAGTAAAGGTTCCCGGTCGATAAGTCTATCGTCTACCGCGCTGCCGAGCAAATCACGCGCCTAGCGCAAGAGCGTCAGGATCAGCCGCGCCGCCTCGCGCGCCGCCTCGGGCCGGCCCAACGCGTACGCCCGTTGGCTCAGTGCCGCCAACTCGGTTCCCGCATCAGCCAGCAGCCGTTGCAACAGGCCGCCGAGCTCCTGCGCGGGATTCTTCATGAAGTAGCCGGCAGCATGCGCCATGACGTAATTGACGTTGCCTTCCTCCTGCCCGGGCACGAAACCGCTAATCAGGATCGGCAGTCCGCAGACGAGCGCCTCGCTCAGCGTTGACGGTCCGGCCTTGGTCACGATCAGATCGGAGGCGCGCATCAGTTGCGGCATGTTGCGCACAAAGCCAGAGATGTGCGTCGTGCCACGCCAGGCGTAGGCTCGCAGCCGCTCCTCCAGCGCCTTGTTGCGCCCGGCGACGATCAGCTTCTGCAGGCCGGGCACCGCTTCATCCACGGCATAGGCCATGGCATCGAGCGCGCCCATGCCCTCGCCGCCGCCGACCAGCAGCAACGTTGGCATGTCGCTGACGCCGAGCGTGGCGCGCACCTCGCGGCGCGTCACATAACGATTCATCGAGAACGCCCGGTGCACCGGCAACCCCGTGACGTGGATCTTGTCCGGCGCGGTCCCGGCCGCCAGCGCCCCCGCGCGCAGTTCCTCCGACGGCAACAAGCATATGTCGGCTTCGGGTGTGAACCAAAGCGGATGCGCGCTGGCAAAATCGGTGACCATCGTGGCATACGGCACGCCCGGAAAGTCGCGCCGCAACACCCGTAGCGCTGCGTACTGGAATACGGGATGCGTGCAGATTACCAGGTCGGGCCGGTGCTCCGCGAACAGGCGCTTAATGCCGCGACCGGTGAACGTCGGAATGAGGTGATGGCTGGCCAGCCGGCCAAGACGCCGCCCACACAGCAGGTTGTACCCAAAGGTCCAGAAGCCCGGCGCGTTGTTGACCGTTGGCAAATACAGCTTGGGTACCTGGGTGATCGGCCACGAGAAGTAGCGGAACAGATCCACGACGGTGACATGCGTTTGCCCGGCGTCTTGCAGAGCCTCATTGAGCGCTTCGGATACGCTACGGTGCCCGCCGCCCGTGTCGGCCGTCAGGATGACGATATGTGGAAGGTTGGTCGTCACGTTCACGACTCGCCTGGGTGGTTTATCGAGCTGTCGCGCCCGCGCACGGCGCAGAACACGGCCACGCCCAGGCCGCACAGCGCCACAAGCACGGTTACGCTTGGAATGCCGATCTGGTCGGCCAGCGCGCTCAGAAAGATCAGCGGCAGAATGACGACCAGGCTCGTCACAGTATACAGCAGCGCGAAAACGCGGCCGCGCAGCGCGCTCGGCGAACGGTCCTGCAAGCTCGTCTGCGCCGGAATGGCGATCATCGCGATGCTGATGCCCAGCACCAGCGCCAGCCCCATCACGATCGGAAGATAGCTCAGACCTTGCAGCAGTTCGGCCACGTGCGCCGATTCCGACGACCAGCCAACCAGTGCCATGCCGGCCAGTGCCGCGCTCAGGCCGATTTCCCCAATAATCGAGACCCGATCGCGCTTCATATCGTGCCCGAAGCGGCCGATCAGGTAGGTGCTCAGCAGCATACCGGCGCCGGCCGGCGCAAAGATATAGATGGCGTCTTCGGGCGCCAGTCCGAGCACGCGGCTCGCGAAGCCGGGGCCGATCGTGACCAGCACCATGACCAGCATTGATACCATCGTCAAGTGCAAGATGGGAATGTAGATCGCGACGTTGCGGCGCACGAACCGCCAGCCCTCGCGAATATCGCGCACGGTCTGGCCCGGCGTCGCCACGCGATCCGGGTGATACGGGCGCGTATCCTTGGGCAGGAACAATACCAGTACCGCCGCCAGCAAGTACATGACCGCCGCCAGCGAAAACGCCAGGTCGATGCCGCGCGTCGGGCCAAAACTATTGCCGAACTTGAGCACCAACGGAAAGAGCACCACGAGACCAACCAACTGCGCGCCGGTCATCGTCAGGTTGAACAGCGCGTTGGCGCTGATCAGCGACTCGCGCTCAACTGTCGCCGGGATGGCGGCTAACTCGGCCGGCGCAAAGAACTGGCCGATGGCCGAGATCGCAAACGTCACCGCATAGATGACCGTAAGCGCGGGCCAGTCACTCAACACGTGGAAGGCAAACAGGTAGCCCAGCGTGAGCACGACACGCAGCGCGTTGCTGGCGATCAGGATCAGGCGGTTGGAGACGCGATCGACCACGACCCCGGCGAGGATGCTCAATATCGCGGCCGGGAGCGTGAAGGCCAGCACCATCATGGCAATCTGGCCGCTCGAGCGCGTCAGCGTCTCGATCAGGACGATCTGCACCAAATTGGAGCCGTTCTGCGCGATCTGCGAGAAGACCTGCGCCAGCCAGAGCCGCAGGAAGTTGTGATTACGCAGGACGGGGCCGAAACCGCGCGCGGGCGACGACATAGGGTACGACGGGCCGGGCGTCAGGCTTCCGGCTCGGCGGGGGGCGCCAGCAGGGCTTCAAGCTGGCCGGCGGGTGTTTCCGGCCCGCGGCTGATAAACTTCTTGACGCGCTTCTCGAAATCGCGGCGCGCCAGCAGCACACGCCGGCCGCACGTCTCACATTTCATGCCGATGTCCGCGCCAATGCGGACGACCCGCCAGGTCGTACCGCCGCACGGGTGCGTCTTCCGCAGTTGCACAACATCATCCATGCGGATGTCGGTCATCATAGCGCAGATTATACACGACCTCACTGCTTGTAGCCGAACCTGCGCAGCAACCCCTTGCGCCACGCGATGCCGGCCTCATCCTCAACGCCCTTCGAGGCAAAACCGTCGATGACGCCGGCGATGCCGCGCCCCTGCGCCGTCTCGGCGATCAGCACCTCGACCGGGTTGGCGGTCGCGCAGAAGACGCGACAGACTTCCGGCACCAACTTGACGGCGTTGAGCACGTTCAGCGGGAAATAGCCCTCGGCGAGGAAGATGATGAACGAGTGACCCGCCGCCAGCGCCTGCGCGTTGCGCTTCGCCAGGTCGATCATCGCATCGTCGGTGCCGCTCCAGCGGATCAGGCACGCCCCGGACGCCTCGCAGAACGCCAGCCCGAACCTGATGCCCGGTACGGCGTTGACGAGCGCCTCGTGCAGATCCTCCACGGTCTTGATGAAATGCGACTGGCCGAGAATGAAGTTGATCGCTTCGGGCTTGTCGATCGAAATAGTTGTCAGTTGCATAATGTCCTCTTCAATGTCAGATGCACTGTTTGCCGATGGATCAAATCCACCACAAAGACACAGAGGCACAAAGAATAACTGGTTTTCTCTGTGCCTCTGTGTCTCTGTGGTAAGTCGGAGTTCTGCGCTACGGCATATTCGACGGGCCGCGTGCGCTGTACGTCCGGTCAATCGCGGTACGTATATCGACGGCTGGCTTGCCCGCCTTGATGTAGCGCATCGCGTCCTGCGTGATATCGACGCAGATCTCGCAGCCAAGCGCGTGGTTGTCAAAGTCGAAACTGCCGTCGGCGTTCGCGCCCTTGATATAGCAGTCGTAGTTGTTCTTGTGCCCGAGCGGCCCGCAGCCACAGTAGCACGGCACGTTCTTCAGCGCGTCGGGATTGGCCATCGCGAAGCGGTACGCGTCGCGCGTGCGAGCGGGCGCCGTGGCAATTGTTTTAGACAACGACGACTCGTGGCCCATGTGCAATTGCGCCTGCGAGTTCTGCGCCGGCGCACAGGACGCCGACAGCAACACGGGGAAGATTACCACGAGAGTTGCCAGCAGGGAGAGTAGGCGGTACTTCATATCATCGCTCCATCACAGGATCGGCGCCATCGTGACGCCGATCCTATGATGGAGCATCCCGCCAATTGCCTGAAGGGTCAAACGTACTACCCGCGACATGACAAATGACTCGCGAATGGCGAGAAATCCCAAATCCCAATTTCCAAGCCTCAACAACTCCCGGAGCCGGTGATTGTGCTGATGTCCGTGCAAAGCGTGGACTCTGCCTCATAGTCCGACCAATTCATCTTCGTACAAAATATCATCCAGCGTCCGCACGAGGAAGTCGGCGTCGTCCTTCGTGAACACGAGCGGCGGCTTGATCTTCAAGACGTTGTGGTACGGCCCGTCGGTGCTCAGCAGGATGCCGCGCTCCTTCATCCGATTTGCCACATACGACGCCTCGCGGTCGGCCGGTTCCAACGTCTCGCGGCTGCGTACCAGTTCGATGCCGACGAACAGCCCCAGCCCGCGCACGTCACCAACCAGCGGGTGCCGGTCGATCAAACCGCGCAGACCGTCCATCAAGTGGTTGCCGACCTCCAGCGCGTGCGCCTGCAAGCGCTCGTCACGGATGACGTCGAGCACCGCCAGACCGATTGCGCAGGAAACCGGGTTGCCGCCGAAGGTGTTGAAGTACTCCATGCCATTGTTGAACGACGCGGCGATCTCCGGCGTCGTGACCACGGCCGCCAGCGGGTGCCCGTTGCCAATCGGCTTGCCCATCGTCACGATGTCCGGCACGACACCCTGCGTCTCGAAACCCCAGAAGTGCGTGCCGACGCGCCCGAAGCCGACCTGCACCTCGTCGGCGATGCAAACGCCGCCCGCCGCGCGCGTTAGCCGGTAGGCTTCCGTCAAGTAGCCCGGCGGCAGAACAATCTGCCCGCCGCAGCTCAGCAGCGACTCGCAGATGAAGCCGGCCACGCCGCGCCCAGCCTGGCGGGTGGCCGCAATCGCGTCGCCAACGGCCTGTGCATACTTGATGCCGGCCTGTGCGTCGCCGCGTTTGTAGGCGCCGCGGTAGTCATCGGGCATCGGCACGACGTGCGTGTGCGGCGGCGCGCCGGCTCCACCCGGCCCGTCGAACTTGTACGGGCTGATCTCGATCAGGCCGCCCGTGTTGCCATGGTACGCCACGTCGACTACGATCATGTCGCGCTGACTCGTGTGCGTGCGCGCCAGCCGCAGCGCCAACTCGTTCGCCTCGCTGCCCGAGCAGACGAAGTAGCAGACGCTGAGCGGTTCCGGCAGCGTCGCCACCAGGCGCTCGGCGTACTGCACCAGATCGTCGTGCAGGTAGCGCGTGTTCGTATTCAGAACCGCCATCTGCGCCTGCCCGGCGCGCACCACGCGCGGGTGACTGTGGCCGACGTGCGGCACATTATTGACGGCGTCGAGGTACTTGCGGCCATTCTCGTCGTACAGGTACTGCATCGAGCCGCGCACGATCTTGAGCGGTTTCCGGTACGATATCGACAGCGACGGCCCGATATACTTTGCGCGGGTGGCAAGGATCTTCTCTTTGGCCAGACCGTGCGCGCCGAGCCGCTCGGCCGGAATGCCGGCCATCAGGTTCGGGTCCGGGCTGATGCTGGCCCAGAGCGCGCGCTGGCCTGGCCGCGCGACGCCGGGGAACTCGCCGTCGCGCCCGAGCATATCCGTCACGATCTGGAAATGGAGGTGCGGCGGCCAGCCGCCGTTGACCGGGAAGTTGCCGATTCGCGCGATTTCGCTCCCCTGCTCCACCGGCATTCCGACCTGTAGCCCTTCGAGCGAGTCGGCGCTCAGATGTCCATAAAGCGTGTAGAAAGTCAGGCGGCCGTCATCGACCGTATGCTGGAGAACAATCGTCGGCCCGTAGTCGAGCGGCGCGGTGTTATTCGCGAAGCTGTGTACCGTGCCGTCGAGCGGCGCAAAGACCGCCGCGCCCGGTGGCATGAACAGGTCGAGTCCCAAGTGTACCGTGCGCCACTCTGGCCCCTCGTTGCCCTCGATGCGGAACATGTCGGTCGTGTAAATCGGGCGCGGCTCGTCGAAGCGCCCAATGCCCACATTCGCACCAGCCAGCCGCATCCGCTCGAACAACTGGCGCGTGAAGGCATCCGTGTCGGCCAGGTCGGTCTGATTGCCCAGTTCACGGCTGTCGATGCCGAGATCGAACACGAGCGTATCGTCGCCTTTCAGATCGGCGTTGACCAGACGCCCGACCTGTGCCGCATTGGCACGCAGCCAGACCACGACGGCCGGGCTGGTCGGGCTGGCGGGCAGGCCGCAGGCGTGCCGGAAGGCGAAGTGTGCGAACTGCGGGCTGACCGCCGCCAACCGCTCCAGCGCACCCCAGGCCGGCTGCTCGCTGATCGTCAGGTATTTGTTGGCGGGGTGCAGCTTCTGCTGGATCGCCGAATTGACGACACTGACACACAGGCGCATGGCGATCATCGGGAACAGCGCCGCCAATTCGGCTTCGGTCAACGGGTATGCGCGGTGGTAGCCTGCCACAATCTGCGCGGCCGCGCTAACCGGATCGGGCTTGTCCATGATTGCGTACGCGCATGCGATCGCCAAGTCGCCGACGACCGCAGAATGTACCATGTCGCCGAAATCCACCATGCC
Source organism: Chloroflexota bacterium (assembly GCA_016235055.1). Lineage (NCBI taxonomy): Bacteria > Bacillati > Chloroflexota > Chloroflexota bacterium. Next base: position 61,926 of record JACRMK010000032.1, read on the forward strand.
GGTCACGCGCTTGTCGACGCCGCACCCGGTGATGATGACGTTGTGGTCGTTCGCGTCGTTGTAGATGATACTGTGCCGCAGCGACGGCCACGCGGGCACGATCTGCGTCTCATACAACGCGACGAAACGCTCGACCGTGCCGCGCCGTCGTTCGTCGGCGATCTGGCCGACCTCGGACTTGATCCACAGCGCCCGCGCCAGGTCCCATTTCAGGTCACGCTTCGCGGCCGGGTGGGCATAGTCGGCCAGCCCGCGATCGATGCGACCGAGCAGGTCGCCGACTCCCGCCAGCAATTCGGGCGTGTGCGGCCGCACCTGCGCCAGAACCCGCCCTGGCAGGTACGTCAGCAGGCGCGCCAAGTGCGCGGAGCCGTCAGGGGCGGTCACGCATTCGACATCATTGCCCGCCAGCGACGGGATGACGCGCCACAGGTCAATACCGCGCGCGGCCAGGTGCCGCACCGCGCCGTTCTGCATCTCCAACGTGGCGCGCTCCTCGGCCGAGTTGGCGACCTTGAGCACGTACTCGACGCCGTCGTCGGCCTGCACGTGGAAGTTCTGGTCGCGCTCGCTCGGCAACGGCTTGGCGGTTCCGGTCACGCCGTAAAGTCGTGCGGCCATTGATTGCGCGTCGGACAGGGACAGCGTGGGTGGGTGGAAGTTCGCGGGCATCAGGCGCTCCTATCGGTGCAATATCTTCTGGGCGTATTTTACACGATAAGCGCCGCCGAACGGCAGAAACGAAACACCCCCACGGCTCATCCAGCCCCGCAGGGTGTTCGTCCTTGTCTTACCGCCACGCTACTCGGTGACGCTGACATCCGTCAGTATCGCGCCGGGCACACCGTGCGCCAACAATGCCGCGAGCTCGTCCTCACTATCGTCTGAAGTTGGCTCTGACCAGAGGTATAATGAAGCTGGCTCCTAAGGGTGTCCGACCGCACCTGTCCATTTCCACGTTGAACCCGAGAACGGATAACCTGCCTGTGTTGGCCACGCTCCAGCGCGAGGCTCCTGTTCCAGATGTCCCTGTGTCTGAAGGAGGACTTTGATGGCGCAGTTGTTTGCGAGCCTTCGTGTTCGCTTAGTTCTTCTCGTTCTTCTGGCCATTCTGCCGGGAATCGCGCTGACAATCTACAGTGCCTCGGAGGATCGCCAGCGCGAAGTAGTGGAAGCGCAGTCCGAGACGCTGCGCCTGGCTCAGGTGATCTCGGCCCAAGAGGACGAATTGATCGCCACGACCCGCCAGTTGCTTATCAGCCTCGCGCATTCCTCCGATGTGCGAGTCGGCGATCCGGCACAGTGCAGCGCGTTGTTAGCGAGTCTGCTGAAAGATCATTTCCAGCGCTACGCCAATCTTGGCGCGATCAAACTCAACGGCGATATCTTCTGCAGCGCAACCCCTCTCAGCAGCACGGTCAACGTCGCGGACCGCACCTACTTCCAACGCGCCGTTCAGACCGTTGATTTTGCAATGGGGGACTATCAGATCGGCCGAGTCACGGGAAAACCGTCAATCAATTTCGGTTATCCCGTGACGGACAGCAACGGTCACGTGCAAGGTGCGGTCTTTGCGGCGCTGGATCTGGCAGAACTTGGCGCGCTGGAGCAACAGGTGGAATCCAAGTTACCGGCAGACACTGCGTTGACCAAGATTGATCGCAATGGACTGGTGTTGGTCCGCTACCCGGACCCGGAGACTTGGGTCGGGCATCCTTTACCCAACGCGTCGCTTGTCAAGACCGTTCTTACACAGCGCCAGGGCATGGCCGAAGTGCTCAGCCCGGAAGGTCTTCCGCGTGTATACGCATTTGCCCCAATTCACACCGCAGTCCAGGGTGAGGGCACGTATGTAATCCTCGATTTCCCGCAGGCCGCCGTTTTTGCCGAGGTGAGTTCGCTGCTTTCCCGCAACCTGATCGTACTCGGGATTTCGGCCGCATTGGCGCTGGCAGCAGCCTGGGCCGGCGGCGACGCGCTGGTATTGCACCGCATTAGGGCATTGGTGAGCGCGGCGACGCGACTGGCGGCTGGCGATCTGAGCACGCGCGCCGGTCTCCCCCACGAGCGCGGCGAGATGAGTCAATTGGCTCACGCCTTTGACCAGATGGCGGAATCCCTTCAACGCCGCGAGGTGGAGCGCAAACAGACGGGGCAGGCGTTGCGGCAGAGCGAAGAACTCTATCGAACGCTCGCTGAAGCAGCACATGAAATGATTTTTGTCATCAGCCGAGAAAACCGCGTTCAATACATCAACAGCTTTGCGGCAAAGCAATTCGGGCGTCGGCCGGATGAAGTCATTGGGAGACGCAGAGAGGAGTTATTTCCCGTAAGCGTTTCCGATCAGCAGGAGAACAACCTGCAACGAGTCTTCGACACCGGCGAGCCCCTCTATGTGGAGAACAAGACCCCGCTTGAAGCTCGGGAAGTATGGCTGGGCACTTGGCTGGTCCCCCTCAAGGATGAGCCCGGTGGTGTCCGAGCCGTTCTTGGTATCTCGCGCGACATCACCGTGCGCAAGGAAGCGGAACAAGTGTTGCAGAAGAGTAAAGAAAGGTTGGAACTGCTCTACCGACTGAGTCTGGGCCTCGCGGAGAGTCTGGACACCCGCGAGGTTGCACAGCGCGCGCTGGACACAGTTTGTGCAACAATAGGAAGCCAGCGTGGGACTGTTTTGATCTATGACCTCGGCCGTCCTCATCTGCGCGTGGTGACCAAGTCCGGCTACGACCTAGATTCGGCAGAGACTCTCGATTGGCCGCGGCGACTGCTTCCCCATGACGGTCTGGCCGGCTGGGTGGCCGCCCATCGGCAACCCGCGCTCTTGGACGACGTGCGTAAAGACGAGCGGTGGGCGGTGGTTCCCGGGGTGGGCGACTGGGTCCGCTCGGCAATGAGCGTTCCGCTGGTCAGCCGGAATGAACTGGTGGGCGTGTTCGTCACAACCAGCGATCGGGAAGCGTTCTTCACCACGGATCATCTACAACTGGCTCAGTCGGCCGCGGCCACGTTGGCGGCGGCAATGGCCAACGCACGGTTCTACGCCGACGCACGTCAGCATGCGGTTGAAATGGAAACGCTCAACAACATTGGACAGAAACTTGCGGCCACGCTGAATCTGGCGGAAATCATCGAACTAATCGGCAACGAGGCGGGCAACCTGCTGCGTCCCGGCAATTTGTCGGTGTGCCTGTACGACGAAGCGCGCGACGAGGTCGACGAACGATTCTATCTCGATCGGGGAGAACGGAAACCCGGCTCTCGCTTTCCATTCGGAGAGGGGTTGGTGAGTTACATCATTAGGCAGAAAGAGTCAATCCTTGCGAGCGACTATCTGAGCGAATGTGCGAAGCGCGGCATCCCACCAAGCGGCGAGCCGGCCAAAGCCTGGTTGGGCGTCCCGATCACTACGGAAGAGCAAGCGCTTGGCGCGCTCATCGTTTGGGACTACGAACGCGAGGGGAGCTTGACCGAACGTGACTTGCGCGTTCTCTCAACGCTCGCGGCGCAAGCCGCGATTGCGATCAAGAACGCGCGGTTGTACGACGAGACGCGCTACCGCCTTGCGGAACTCGAAGCCGTGAACCGGATTTCCACCGCACTGCGTGTCGCCCAGACGATCGACGAGATGCTGCCCATCCTCTTGGATGAGGCACTGGGTGTGCTAAATGCAAATGGCGGGAATATCTGGCTCTATGATCCAGCAGGGGGTGTCCTGCGGCAGATGGTGAACCGCGGACTGATCGAGACTTCTCTTGCGCTCAAGCCAGGAGAGGGCCTCGCCGGGCAGGTCTTTGCGACTGGACAACCACAAATTTCCCGCGAGTTCAGGTCGGATCCACGTGGACATCCATCCATGCGGCTACAAGTCGGCGCAGGGATCGGCGGCGGAGTCACTCCGATTCGCACCGCGGATCGAATCGTCGGTGTGCTCTTTGTCGCAGTTGACGCGCCGCGCGAATTGACGCCGGATGAAGTGCGTCTCATGTCCACGCTTGCCGAAATGGCGGGGAATGCGATTCATCGCATGCAGTTGCATGAGCAGACCGTGCAGCATGTCCAACGCCTGTCCGCCCTGCACGCGATTGACATCGCCATCAGCAGCAGCCTGGACCTCCGCGTCACGTTGGGCGTCTTGCTCGATCAAGTGACGCAGCAGTTGCGTGTTGAAGCGGCGGACATCCTGTTGCTCAATCCGCACACTCAGGTGCTTGAGTATACGGCGGGGCGCGGGTTCCGGTCGCGCGTTATTCAGCAAACTCACTTGCGGTTAGGTGAAGGTCACGCGGGGCGCGCCGCGCTCGAACGCCGAGTGATCACCGTCCCTGATCTCCGCGCAGATCAAGGCTCCATGGCGCGATCGCAGTGGCTGGCCGGTGAAGCGTTCATCACCTACCACGGCGTACCGCTCGTGGTCAAAGGCCAGGTCAAGGGAGTGCTGGAAGCTTTCCATCGTTTAGCTTACACGCCCGACGCCGACTGGCTGGAATTCCTCCGCGCGTTGGCACAGCAGGCCGCCATCGCCCTCGACAACGCCGAACTTTTCGAAGGCCTGCAACACGCCAACAGCGAATTGATACTTGCCTACGACACCACATTAGAGGGCTGGTCGAGCGCTCTCGACCTGCGCGACAAAGAAACCGAAGGCCACACTCAACGCGTGACTGAGCTTACCCTGCGTCTGGCACAGGCCATGGGAATCGGCGATGCAGAACTTGTCCACATCCGGCGCGGCGCTCTGCTGCACGACATCGGTAAAATGGGCATCCCGGACGGCATCCTCCTCAAGCCCGACAAACTTACCGAAGAAGAGTGGGAAATCATGCGTCGTCATCCCGTGTATGCTCGAAAATGGCTCTCGCCAATCGCCTATCTGCGCCCCGCTCTGGACATCCCGTGCTGCCATCACGAAAAGTGGGACGGTACGGGTTACCCGCGCGGGTTGAAAGGCGAAGAGATTCCGCTGGCGGCGCGCATCTTTGCCATCGCAGACGTGTGGGATGCGTTGTGCTCCGACCGCCCCTATCGCAGAGCCTGGCCGACAGAAAAAGTGCGCGAGCATATTCACTCACTTGCTGGCACGCACTTTGATCCGAAGGTCATCGATGCGTTTCTGAACCTTCAGTGGACCGGATGAGTGCTCAGACGCTTGATTTGCTCATCGTGCTCGCCAGTGCGGCAGCGTCGTTGGTCGCGCTCCTCCTTGCGGTGCGCTATTATCGCCGCACGCGCCGGCACCCGCGCTATTGCGTATCTCCGCATTCAGCATACCTCTCGCGCTGCGCGTGACGTAAGAGCGTCAAGCCCTGCGAGCGCCCACCCGCGCAGGGCTTTGCCTTTTATACGGCCCGCTTGCGACGGACAGCACTTACGTGAACAGCGGCTTTACGTCCGACGTGAATAGTTCGAGGCTCTCCTGGTCGTTTCGCACGAACGTGCTGATGACCATCTGCGTGCCTGCCCGCTCGTATTGCCCGATCATCGCGATTGCCTGCACCGGCGTCAGCGCGTTCAACCGCACGCTATCGGGGATCTGCAAGCGTGCGCGCTTCGCCTTTAACTCGGCCTCTGTGCGCGCCAGCAGCAGGTTGCCGAACTGGTTCGTGCGCTCGATCTCGTCGTAGTTGCGCCCTTCCTTCTCGCAGTGCTGTTTGAGCACGTCGTATTTGTGCTTGATCGTCTCCGGGTCACCGAACAGGTTGGTCGCCGTGCCCACGCGCGCCACGACGCGCAGCGTCAACTGTTCGCCGCTGCCGCCGATCATGATGGGCGGGTGCGGCTTCTGCACCGGTTTCGGTTCGAGGATCGCGTCCTCAACTTTGAAGTACTTGCCGTGATACGTCGTGCGCGACTGCGTCCACATCGCCTTGATCAGTCGCACCGCGTCTTCCAACTGGCCGATACGTGTCGCCGGTTTCGGCGGGAACTCCCAGTTGTATTGCTTGTACTCCGGCTCATGCCAGCCTGCGCCGAGGCCAAGCGTCAAGCGGCCGCGGCTGATGATGTCTACGCCCGCCGCCATCTTGGCCAGCAGCGCCGGGTTCCGGTACGCAACAGAACTGACCAGCGTCGCCAGCCGCAGCTTCGACGTGACCGCGGCCAGTGCCGACAGCACGGTCCAGCCTTCCATGAACGGCTCGTCGGCGCGGCCGACGATCGGAATCTGGATCAGGTGATCCATCACCGATAGCCATGCATAGCCGTGCGTATCGAGGTACTGCGCTTTGCGCTTGATGCCCTCGAAGATCTCGTGCGGATCATCACCGTAGAACCATGATGGGCTGTGAACTCCGAATTTCATTGGCTGTTTCTCCTTGTGTTTAAAGCGTGTTCAGAAAATCGCGCACCACACGTAGAAATGTCTCGAACTGATCGCGCCGGATATTGTGACCCGCCCCCGCGATAACGGTCGTGCGCGCGGCCGGGCACAGGCGCTGCGCCTCGTCCGCTTCGTTGGGAGTCATGATTCCACCATAGGCCGGATCAGCCGTGACGAGCAGCGTCGGGCATGTGACACAACACGCCACATCCTGCCAGCGAATGCCATGGCCACTAATTCCATTGGCGATTCGCGGATCAGTCTGACGCTTGGCCTCTGCCCACTCGGCGAGATCGGTGTCTGACCAGGTCGGATTCTGGCGGCGCCCGTAGGCTACGATCGCAGCAAGCGACTGCGTGCGTCGTTTCGCCAACCCGGCCTGCCACCCCGCGATACGTTCCGCCATCAGCGCACTATCTTGCAGTGGCTCGCCGCGAAACGGCGGGTCTTCGAGGATCAACGCCCGGACTCGATCGGGGAAATTGGCGGCGGTAGCGGCCGCCGTCGCGCCGCCCATCGAGTGGCCCACGACGACTGGCCGACCGAGGCCCAGTGCGTCAACGACGGCCGCCACATCGCACGCGTGATCCTCCGCGGTGTAGCCGGTCTCCAGTGCTTCCGACTGCCCGTGCCCGCGCGCGTCCAGCATCACGCAGTCAAAATCCGGCGCTAGCGCGGCGGCCAGACGGGACCAACATAGGCCATTGTCGGTCACGCCGTGCAGCATGACCACCGCCGGCTTGGCGCCGCCCGTGCGGTGATAGTGGATTCGCACTCCAGCGCCGCGGACGTCCCCGCTCTGCCATGCGCTCATATGAGTTCACCATCCGTCCGGCGCAATTCGATGTACGCGATTTCGGAACCGCGCAGCCGCATCGCCAACAAAGAGGCGCGCTTCTGCCAGCCGTACTTACTAGTCAACGCGCCGTCGGTGCCCGGGTGCTCTTCGGGTGTCAGGATGCGGCCGCGTGCTTCGATCTCCGTGCCGAGTAGCTTGCTGCGCCCTTCTGACGACGCCACTCGCACATGCGCGTCGTTGCTCAAGCGCTTCAGCTTGTCGGCTGGCGCCAATGTCAACAGCACCAGCCGATCGCCGTCACGCGCAGACCAGACCGGCGTCGGTACCGCCGTGTCGTTGCCCCGGAATGTGGTCAATGCTATGTAGGTGTGCCCGGCCAGGGCATCAAAGCCGGGGTATGTCGTTGTCATCATGTCGTTCCTGTACACCAGGAGTCACTTGGTTGCCTTCATCGGGAGCCGTGAACCGCTTATGATAATACCACAAAGTCGATAGCCGACAGTGGGCGACACAGCGGGCAATGGTCAAGGCGTGGTTCGGGGATTCCGCACATATATCAGCACTAACTACGGAGACCAAGCGCGCAGTAATACGCAATCACCGAAGCGCGTTGACGCCAATGTGCCTTTGTTTGGCTTGTCAATAAATCAGTAATACAAGCCGATTCACAAGCGATGCAAGATGGATAGAATGAATGTCATACGCTGATCAAGTTGCCGGCCGCCCACTTCTGCCGCATGGCCAACATGCCGGACTGACAGCCCAATAGCCGGGTGCCAATGAAGACACCCAATTGCGAGGACAATGATGTCCGACCTGTATGCAAGTGCATCGGCCTCACCATGCACGACGGGATCTGCCCACCGCCTGGCGCGTCGACCCGTCCATGCCTGTGCGTTCCCCCCTGGCGAGGCACGATGAGAAGCCAAACGTCCTCCCTGACCGCTCATTCCGTCGAAAAACAACTGCGGGCCAAGCTGCGCGAGTTGAACAAGGAGCTCAGGACGCTCAAGCAGTCCCAGAAACTGTGGACCGCTTCGTTCAACTACTCGCCGGTCGCGCTCTGCATCGTCAGCCTTCAGGACGGCACGGTGCGCGACTCCAACCTGCTCTTCAGCCAGCTCACGGGCTATGCGCAAGATGAGTTGCGCGGTACGCCGGTCACCCGCCTGTTTGCCGCCGGCGCCGCCCACCCGTTCGATCCCATGCCCTCGCAAACGTCGGAGCCGCCGTTGGAAATGCCCGCCGCGTTCGTCGCCCGCAATGGCGAATCGCGCATGGCGGTCTGGGGCGTCAAGGTCATGGAGGTCAGCGGCGAGCCGTGCGCCGTGGCCGCCGTGATGGACCTGACCAACGGGCGGCAGCGGGAAATGGCGCTGGGCCGCGAGGCCGCCGGGCTGGCAATGCGCATATCGGAACTGGAGTCGGACAAGGCGCAACTCCTTGAACACGAACAGCGCTTCCTCGGTCAGATCGACTCGTTGAAGCAGGAGACCCAGCAGCTCAAGCTCGATCTGATTCAGGCTCGCCGGTCGCACGAGGAGTTCATGGCCGAAGCCAGGCGACTGCGCGAGAACGCCGGTATGCTGATGAACCACCGGCCGTCGCCCAAGCCCGCTACGTCGGCCCTGCGCCGCCTGACCGCCGTGCTACGGATCGACCGCCGCAGTGTCGCCGAAGCTGACAACCTGGTCGCGGCCGCCGGCGAACCGGATGCCGCCGCGCGGCCCGAGCCGACCGCGGCCATCGCCGCGGCCGACACCACACCCCCCGCTGTCGAATCGCCGATCGATGCGCCAATCCCCGGCGTGGCTGTCGATCAGCCCGCTGTGCAGCCCGCGCCGCCCGTGATGCCCGAGCCAGTGCTTGCGCAAGCCACCGATACTACAACGCCGGTCATCCGGCTCTCGCTGAGCGAGCGCCAGTTGACCGATCACATTGCCGCCCTGCGGCAGATGGCCGACCGTATCGACGCGGAAGTTGCTCCGCGCATTCAATGACCAACCTGGACTTATGCCCATGACGCTCAAGATTCTCCACCTCGCCGACGTGCACCTTGACCATCCATACCTGAATGCGGACGCCGTGCCGGGGCTGTCGCGTGCGCGGCGCCACGGTTTGCGCCAGTCGCTTCAGCGCGCCCTCGAACTGGCGCGCGAACGAGAGGTCGCTGCCGTGACCATCGCCGGCGACCTCTTCGAAAGCGAACACCTCTCGCTCGACACGCTCCAATTCGTGCTCGAGCAGTTTCGGGCCATCGAACCGATCCAGGTCTTCATCGCGCCCGGCGACCGCGACCCCGCCGGCGCCGATTCCTACTACACGCTGATTGACTGGCCGCGCAACGTGCATATCTTTCGCGAACCGCAGTTGACTCCGCTAACCTTGCGCGACGAGTGGCTGATCTGGGGATTCGGGTACAACCAGGCGCGCACCACCGACCCGGTGCTCGCGGATTTCACGCTGCCGACCGAGAAGCCATCCGTACTCCTGCTGCACGGCGCGGCAACCGACCTCGCCTGGCCGGCCGGCGACGAAAGTGTCGTGCCATTCTCATTCGCCGACGTAAGCCGCGCCGGGTTCAAACTGGCGCTGCTCGGACACCGGCATGAGTCGTACTTCGCCACAGCGGATGACCTGTCAGTTTGTTACGCGGGCAGCCCGGAACCGTTGAGTTTCGCGGAGACCAACGGGCACGCGGTCTGGCTGGCCGAATGGGACAACGGCGTCTGGCAACTGGAGAACATTGACATCAGCCAGTGGCGCTGCTACACATGGCAATTCGATGTCTCCGGCTACTCATCGCCCGCGCAGGTCAAGGCGCACATTCGCGGCCTGTGGGACGAGGTGCAGGACGGACGCCCGGTCGTCGCCGCCGTCGTGCTGCGCGGCGAGGCGGACCCGAATGCCGAGGTGACGCTGGACGATGTCGTGCGCGAGTTGGCCGACGAACTGCCTGCGCTGCGGATTGACAACCAGACCGAGACCGCCGTCAAGCTGGATGCATTGACCGGCGAGATGACCGTACGCGGCAGTTTCGTACGGCACCTCACCGCGCAGACGGTGAGCGACGAGGCCACGCGCCGGCTGAATCATGCCGCGCTGCAGCACGGGCTGAAAGCACTTCAAGGACAGAGGGTCAATCTGTGAAAATCCATCGCCTCGAAATATTCGGTTTCGGACGCCTGCACCAGGCCGTCTTCGATCTGACGCCGGGACTTAACATATTCGTCGGCCACAACGAAGCCGGCAAATCGACCCTGCAGCAGGCGATGATCGCCCTGCTGTACGGCTTCCGCCAGGGGCGCCGGACCGGCGCCGCCGAGCGCGACTGGATCGAGCGCTTCCGGCCATGGCACAGCGCTGCCTATGGCGGCGCCCTGACGTACGGCCTGGACAGCGGCAGTACGTACAAGGTCACGCGCGTGGCGGAAAACAGCCACTTTTCGACGACAGTCGTCGAAACCGCCACCGGGGCGGATGTATCCAACGCGTTCACGCGCGACCACCTGGGCAACGTCGACTTCTCGCTCCAGCATTTCGGTGTGCCGCGCGATGTTTTCCTCAACACGTTCGTCGTGCGACACAGCGACCTCGGGCCGCTGTCGGACGTATCCTACGACATCGCCGACACGATCGTGAGCGGCACCGGCAAAGAGCGCCGGCACCGGGCGATTCAGCAGGCGCAGGAAGCGATGCAACGGGCCATGCGCGATTATGTGGGATCCGAGCGCAACCCCGCCTCGCCGATGGCCGCCGCCGATCAGCACTTGCAGGAGTTGTTGATCGAAAAGAAGCTGATCGAGATGGACTATCGCAACCGCACGCAGGACCTCGCCAAGTACGGAAGGCTCAAGCTGAGCCTCGACACCTGGATGCGCGAGCGCGACGAGCTCAAGTACTTCTTGAGTGTCTTGCGCATGAATGCGCTCGGCTACCGTCTCTACGAGCTGGAGAAACTGGCGGAGACCGAGGCCAACCTGAAGGCCGAGCTGGTCGATTTGCAGGTGGCGGCCAACTTCCCGATGGGGGCGCGTGACACGATTCTCGAACTGTCGCAAGAGCTGAAGACGCACGCGGAGCGGCTGGCGCGCGCCGAGGGTGCGGCCGCGCCATCGCGCGCGCAAGTGGAGGAGATGCAGGCCGAGGCGGCGCGGCTGCGCGAGGCGGTCCGGCGGCTGGATTCGGCGCGCTTCGCTCCGGTCGAGCAGGAGGCGGCGGCCAGAGAGTTGGAGCGCGCATTGCCGGAAGCGATTCGGGCGCACCAGAAGTCCGACGAAGAGCTCAAGATCGTCCGCCAGGCGCTGACCGTGCTGGCGCAGTCGCGCAATGGCGGGCCACGCCGCCACGTGATGTCGCAGATCACGCCGGAGCGGCTGCGCGAAGCACGTGCCAGGTGGGAATTCCTTCAGCAGTCGGTCATCGAGTCGGAAGCCGGCGCCCAGGCGGCCGACGCCGCATGGCAGGTCTGCGGCATCAGCGAGGACGAGTTCAATACGTTGGCCCTGAAGGCGGGCGGGCTGACGCCAGACAACGTGGCCGATTTGAAGAGCCAACAGATGCAATCCACGCGGGTGGACAAACGCCTGCGCACCCGCGTATTGCACATCTGGAAACGCTTCGGCACGGTATTTCTGATCGTTCTCGGTTTCGCGGGCTTCGGTCTGTTCGTGGCGTCGCTGGCCAATACGGGCATCCGCCTGATTGTTGAGGGCGCTTTGATGATGGCGGCAGCGACGCTCTTCGGCGCCGGGGCCTGGCTGCTCGGTTCACAACTCAATCTCGAAAAGACAAAGTCCGCGCAGATGCGCGCGGAGCTGCAACGGCAGCTCGCGCAGAGCGGCTTTGCATCGCTCGCCGAGATGGAAGCCGCGCAGTCGCGTTACGAAGCACTGGCGCCGCTGCACGCCGCGCGGCAGGCGGCGCGCGAGCGGCTGGACCAGGCCCATGGCGAGTTGTCCCGGCTGCGCGCCGAGCTGCACACGCTGTACAATCTGCCGCTGGAGAACGACCTGACGGCGGAGCACTTCAACTACCTTGAGAGCGAGGCCGAGGAGTCCAATCGAGACCTGGGCGAGCAGGCGCAACTCGAGCGCCGCCGCGAGGAGCTTGAGGCGGAGGTCGCTGCGCGACGCGACGGCATGCAGAAGGCCATCGAAGGCGCACGCGCCATATTGAAGGCCGCCGGCATGGTCGAGATCAACCTGCTGGTCGACATGCGGTCGCTGCTGGCGCTCTACGACCAGCGGCGCGAATTGGACCGCCTGGAAGCGCAGTTGCAGGCGCTGGAGGAGACGCTCAACGGACGCCTCGAGGCGACGCTCTCGACCGAAGCCGATGTGCGCGCCGAGCGTACGGCGGTAATGGGTATCGAAGCGGAGTTGCGCCTGGTGCTGTCCAATGCCGGCATCGAGGCCGCCGGCATCGCCGATAGCGTGCAACAGTTCAACGATCGCTACCGCCAGGCCGAGCGCCACACCCGCGGCCAGTCCATTCTGCAGAGCCTTGACCGCGAGCGCGCCGCGTTGCTGCGCGCCGACACCACCGAATCGCTGCTCACCCAGCAAAAGCAGCTAGCCCAGACCATCCAGAAGCTGCTGGACGTCTACCCGCACCTGGCCAACATGCGCAACGATCAAACCGCCGAGGCGCTGGAAACCGAGTTGGCCGATCTGCTGCAGAAGATCAGCCAGTCACGCCAGACGCTGGGCGAGATCGAAGCGCGTTTGAAAAAAGGCGCCACCGAAATCCGCCCGCTGGCCGAGGTGGTCGAGGAGATCGAGCGAGCGCAGCAGCGCCTCGAGCGCTTGTCCTTCGAAGGCCGCGCGCTGCAGGTCGGACTGGAGTTTCTCGAATCGGCCGCCGACGACTACTACCGCAACTTCCTGCCCCGGCTGAACACCAACGTCGCACGGCGCCTGGAAGCGGTCACCGGCGGCCACTACAACGCGGTCGAGGTGGACCGCGGCGACCTTGGCATCCGTGTCGAAGCGCCGGAACTGCACCGCTTCATCCGCCCGGAGAACTTCAGCCAGGGCGTACAGGATCAGATTTACCTGCTCTTGCGCCTGGGGCTGGCCGAAATGATCGGCGACGGGCGCGAATCGATGCCGTTCATGCTCGATGACCCCTTCGTGAATTATGACGATGAGCGGCTGGCCTTCACACTGGACATGCTGGCGCGGCTGGCCGAGGAAACACAGTTCATGCTGTTCACGAAAGACGAGCAGATCGCGCACTGGGCGCGCCAACGCGGCGTCGACGCCGATCTGCACCGGGTGCACGAGTTGCGCTAACGCGCGCTCCAATTGACGACAGGATGCTCTGCTATGACCGACACGCCCACGATCACCGGCGTCATTTTGAAGTGCGACCGGGCCGGGACCCTCACCGACATATTGCAGGACACACTCGAGCTGGATGCCGCGCGGGCGCTCGGGCGCCCCTTTGTCGAACTGGCGCTGGGCGACGGCTTGAAGAAGGCGCTGGCCTTCATTGAGCACATTCTGAGCGACGACGCCGCATACAACTACGGCTTCTATGTGCAGCGCGCCGGCCAGAAGCTGTTCCTGCACGTGACGGGCTACGCGCTGAACGGACACCTCGTCATCATCGGTTGCGACTCGCGCATCGGACTCGGCGAGTTGTATCACCGCACGCTGCGCATGCACCATGATCAGTTGATCGCGCTGCGCCGCGAACTGACCGACCTGCAGTCGGCGCAGGCCGACCGCGAGCACGAGTACCTTTCCTATGTCGAGAAGCTCACGGCCCAGATCAACCGGCTGCAGGACAGCCTGACCGCCAAGGACGATGCGCTGCAGGCCGCGCAGGCAGCGGCGCCGCCCGCCGAGGTGATTGAGGCGGCGCGGCAAGCCGAGGCCGCGCGCCAGGCCGGCGCGCTGGCTGAACTGAACGCCGAGCTCGCGCGCTTGCGCGACGCCACGCAGACGCTGGCGCAGTCGGAGGCGGCCATGACCGCCATCTTCCGCGCCAGTCCGGCGGCGACATGCATCATGTCGCAACTCAGCGGGCGCATCGTCAATGTCAGTGACAGCTTCGAAGCGACGACCGGCTATACGGCGGACGAGTTGCTGCAGCATGGCTCGGAGCTGTTCCTGACCCATGCCAGCCACGATGCCGTGGCTCGCGCCATCTGCACACTGGGGGAGTCGGTTCGCGTGCTGGCCGTGAATGTCGGCTTCCGGCGCAAGGATGGCGAACAGCGCGACGGCATTTTGTGGTTGCGGCTGGCGCCCCTGCCCGGCGACACGCCGGCGGCTGAACCTCCGGGCCGCCAGGCGGTGCTCGGCGCGCTGGCCGACATCACGGAGCACGTGCGCGCCACGCAGTCGCTCGGTTCCGATCTGATGGCGGCCCGCGAGCAGAACGTTTTGTTGGCTGAGGAGCTGCGGCAGCGCGAATACCAGTTCAAGAATCGGCTGGGCTCGTGGAGCGACCCGGTCGACGTGTCACAAATCGAACTGGGGCTTTACCAGCAGCGCGAGTCCGAATTGCGACTTGAGATGGAAACACTGCGGCGCGCCGAGCAGGAATTGACAGCGCAAGTCACGACGTTGCAGAGCCAGTTGGAGCGGCTGTCCGGCGAGGCCCAGCGGCACCAGCAAGCACTGGCAGACTACGCACCGGGGTTGCGCGCTCAGGCCGAGTCGCTCGAGTTGACCCTGGCCGAGGTGCAGGCGGCGGAACAGGCGCGCACGGACGAATTGGCGGAGAGCCATCGCCGCGAAGCGGATCTCGACCGGCAGGCCGGCCTGCTGCGACTGCGCATCGCCGAGCTTGAGCTAGCGAGCGACAAGTACCGGTCGCTGCTGGCCAGCCAGACGCCCCTGCTCCGCGAGCACGCCGACCTGATGGAACAGATCGCGCGGCAGTTCCGGTTCCAGACCGTACCGCCGGCCGGCACATCGGCCGTTGGCGACGCCAAGCTGGACGACGGCGCAACGGCCGTCCCGGGGGTCGAACTCAAACATCAACGCGACGCCAATCGCTCGCTGGCCGTCGAGCTGGCCGCGGCGCATCAGCACGCCCACGCGCAAGCGCGCACGCTGGCCGAGCAGTTAAAGGCGGCACGCGAGCAGGCCGGCTTGCTGGATGTCGAACTGGGCCGGCGGGTGCAGCGCCAGCAGGAGTTGTCCGCGCAAGTCGCCGAGCTTAAGGAGTCCGAATTGCGGCTGCGCGCACAGGTCACCGAACTGCGTGACCAGTTGGCCACGCGCGAAACGCAGGTCACGGAGCAAATCCAACATAACGAATCACTGCTCAGTCAAATTTCGGCACAAGAGCGCGCCGGTCACGATACGCTTGCGCAACTGGCAACTCTGCGCGGCGAGTTGATGCTTCGCGACATCGAGATCAATCGCCTGAAGAACAGCGGTCGAAATATCGAGGAGCAACGCAGCCAGCTTCACCAGGCGCTTCGGTCGCTGGAAATGCGCCTCAAGCGCGTCAAGCGGATCGAGACGCCGAGCGTCGAGCAAACGGCCACAGCCGCTGACCCGGCCAGCTCGTCGCCAGTCGCTCCGCCCGAATCGACCGTGCTGGCCGCTATGGCCGGCGGCGCGGACGGGGCATCCGTCGATGCCGCGCCCGAACCGCTCCCCGTACCTTCGTTGCCCGCCGAGGGCCAGCAGGTGCGCCTGCAACTGGCCACCGAACAGGCCTTGCGCGAAGAACTGAGCAGCATGCATCAACGCGAACAGACGTTGAACCGGCAGATCGCAGAACTTGACCGGCAGGTTCGCATGTTGGAGTGGCAGCGCGACGACCAGGCGCGGCTGCGCCCGACAGCGATGGCGGCCGCGCCCGCAGCGGACGCGTCGCGCCCGGACACGCGCGATCTGACGGCGGACTACGCGTGCCTGGCGCTCGAACTGGCCAACGACGCGGGGCTGCTCAAGGCCATGGTTGTTCGCATCAACGAGCAGGTGGGCGCAGCTGGCGCATGCCTGCTGCTGTGGGATCAGGAGCACCAGTCGCTGCTGCCGCGTGAAGTTTGCGGCCTGTATGAGCAGTCCGGCATGGCGCTTCCTTTCGACCCGATGAGCAGTCCGGCTGATCGTTCATCCCTGATGCCTGAACACGCATTGAATGGGGCGGACGGCGTGTTTGCCACTCTCGGTGTGCCGGTCGCAGACCCGAACACGGCACACGGCATGTTGGTGCTCAGCTTCGACGCTGCGGACACGCCCGGCGCCGACGACGTACAGCGAGCCGAGTCGTTGGCCCGTTCGCTGGCGCTGGCCCTGACCCAGGCGCACCGGCGCGAGCAGGAGCAGCGCTCGCTGGCGTGGATGCGGAGAGATGTCGACCAAATGCGGCAGGTCAACCAGCGCCTGGCCGCCGGGGCCGACCCGGCGCACCAGCGTCTCGCCGAAATGCTCCAGGCGGGCGTGCGCGACAACCTGACGATGCTGAGCGCAAATATCATGGGGCTGGCGGACGAACTGCCGACCGAGAGCGCGGCGCTGGTACGCCCGCGCGCCGATGCGATTGCGACGCTGGTCGATGAAGTCACACGCGGCATTCTGGATGTCGTTTACGAACTACACCCGCCGCTGCTCGATTCTCACGGCCTCTCATTTGCGCTGCGCTGGTATGCCATGCGCTTTGCCGAGCGCACCGGCGTGCCCACGACCGTGCGCTGCGACGATCCGGCGCCGGCGCTATCGCCGCATGTTGCGCAGGCGCTCTTCCGCATCACGCAGGAAGCGCTCACCAACATCGATCAGCCGAACCCGGCGTTCCCGGTGCGCATTACGCTCTCCGGCGACGATGCGAAAACCCGCTTGACGATCACCGGCAGCCAATCTGGTGTTCCGACCAGCGCCTGGGACCGATTCCGGCTGAGCGACCGCGTGGCATCGATCGGCGGGCAGTACAAGTTCGAAGCCACCGAAGGCCAGATGACGCGCGTAGTAGTTGAGGTCAATCGAGCCTGAACCTGTGCATGGGCCAGTGGGCTGCGAACAAACCGGCCACCCTGTAAACGGGTGGCCGGTTTCATTGGCGGATCGGTGGGCGCGCTGCGGCGCTACAGAAGGTTGTGGTCGCGCGCGTACCGCACCAGGTCGGCGCGGCTCTGCGCGCTGAGCTTATCCATGATGTTCATGCGGTGCGTATCCACCGTCCGCACACTGACGTGCAGCGTCTCGGCGATCTCTCGATTGACGTTGCCTGCGGCCAGCAGGCGGAGCACGTCCGTTTCGCGCGGCGTGAGCGGCGTGAGCGATGCCGCAAGGGCGCTCGCAGGTTCGCTGCCCGGAGCCATCGCCACAATCCCCCGCACCAACCCAGCCATCATCGACGGATGAATATAGACGCCGCCCTGTGCGACCGTTTTGATCGCCTCGACCAGTTCCGTCCCCACCGCGCTCTTGACCACGTAGCCGGTCGCGCCGGCCGTGATCGCCTGGCGCAGAAGCGCGTCGTCATTGTGCATGGTCAGCATCAGCACCGCGGTCGACGGCGATTGGACCCGGATCTGGCGCACGACCTCAATGCCGCTCATGTCCGGCAGGCTCATGTCGATCACCGCGACGTCGGGGCGGCATGTCGCCACGGCAGTGATCGCCGAATGGCCGTCGGATGCTTCGCCGATGACAAGAAATTCGGCTTCCGCGCCAAGCAGCATGCGCACACCAAAGCGCACAACGGCATGATCGTCAACGAGCAGTATGGTCGTCATGGTTCACGTCCCGCATTGCAATAAGTGCTGGCATGGGAGTTTCAACCGGGCACGTTTGCGCGCCGCGCGCGCCGCCGGTACTGGTCGCCACGCATGGAATCGTGATGACCACGGTGGCCCCCCGCCCTGGCTCGCTGTCGACCAGCATCCGCCCGTCGAGCGCAGCCACACGCTCTTCCATTCCGCCGAGGCCGAGCCGGCCCGAGCGGCGCGCGGCATCCACGTCAAATCCGCACCCGTCATCCTCGATCACGGCCATCAGGGCTCCGGTATCGCCCGCCACGCTCCACTTCAGAATCACGTCCACACGCCGCGCGCGGGCGTGCTTTGAGACATTGGTGAGCGACTCCTGCACTATGCGATAGATCGCCGTTTCGACTTCGCTCGTGAATCGCTCGCGATCCAGCCCGACGGTTTCAAGGCGCGCCGCCACACCCTGCTGCGCGGCAAAACCGGCCACGTATTCGCGCAGGCTCTCGACCAGCCCCGCGTGGTCGAGCGCGGGCGGACGCAGGCGGGTGGCGACCGACCGCAGGTTATCCATCACCTCAAGCACCTGGTGACGCGCCGTCGCGATGCGCTCGTAGCGTTCCGTGCCGGCCGCCTCCGGCCCTTCCAGTACTTTCAATTGGACCAGAATCGCGGTGAGCGCCTGCCCGGCCACGTCATGAATGTCGCGCGCAATACGCTTGCGCTCGTTCTCCTGCACTTCGACCAGCAGGCGCGAAAGCTTGCGCGAGCGTTCAATCACCTCATGCAGGCGGCGAAACTGGTCCATGTTTTTGAGCGCAACGGCCGCCTGGTCGGCCAGCGCGAACAGGCTGTTTACGTGCTCGGCATGGAAGCGGTTTGGCTGAGTGCTGCTCACGCACAGGGCCCCCAGTATCTTGTCGCCCACGCGGACGGGAACCGCCATGCACGCCCGGAAGCAACGCAGGCGTGGCGGCAGCTCCCAGGCCGGATCCGTCTGCATGTCCGTGGTGCTCACGGCCAGACCGCTTTCGACCAACTGAGCCAGTGCGGAGACCTGCTCCAGCGGCACCGGTGTATCCGTCAGTCCGGCGGCTTCCGCATAGCCGCGCCAACCTTCAAGGTGCAGGCCGCCTTCGTGCAGGCGCATGAAGCAGACCGCGTCGGCGGGCACGATGAGCGCGATGGCGTCGAGGATGCGTCCGAGGATCGCATCGGCGTCGCCATCCACGGACTTGGCGAGCGCCGACACGACGTCGCGCAGGGTCTCGGACAGGCGGCGCTGAGAGCGTTCCGCTTCGAGCAAGCGCAGGTTCTCAATCGTGATCGCGGCTGACCCGGCGAGCGCGGTCATGATGTACGTGTCATGCGCCGTGAATTCGCAGGGCGAGTCCGACGCCCCGATCAACACGCCTTCCACCAACCCCTTGTGCATGATCGGCACAGCCAGCATCGAGCGTGCCGGCACGCCGGTCAGTCGTGGTACTACCCGGTCCAGGCGCGGATCGATGTCCATGTTGGCGACGGCCGCCGCCTGCGCTTCGGCCAGCACCCAGTCTGCGATGGCATGTGGCAGATCGGCCAGCGCAACGAGCCGTTCGCCGGCGTCTGGCTCGGCATGCGCACACCACAGGTCGTTGCTGGCGGGATCGCGCCACAACACAACGGCGGCATCCGTGCTCAGCAACTGGCGAACTTGCGATGTGAGGATGCGATACAACGCGTCGAGCGACACGGCCTCGCTCAGCGCTTGAACGGCGTGGGTCAACTTGCGCAGGTCGGCGGCCTGGCGCTCGAGATTCCGATTGAGCGTGAGGACGTTTTCGGCGACATGCCGGCTTTCGGTAATGTCGCGGAAGTTCACCACGACGGCCAGCACGTCCGATTCGTGCAAGCGGTTGGTGGCAATACCTTCCAGCCAATGCCAGACGCCGTCTTTGTGACGGAAACGGATGGTCAGGCGTTGGCTGCGCGAGGGGACCTGGGCGACAACATGCCAGGCGCTGCGAGCGAGCTCAACTTCGGCCGGGTGGACGTACTCAAACATGCTCCGGCCAACCAGTTCATTAGGCCCGTAACCGAGGATCTGCCCGACTGACGGGCTTTGATAGAGGATCGTGCCATTCGGCGCGATAAGCGCCGTAATGTCGGCGCTTTTTTCGGCGAGCGCGCGCAGGCGTCGCTCGCCGGCGACCAACTCGGCAATGCGCCAACGCAGGTACGCAGTTTCATCAGGCAGCGCAGCGTGCGCCGGCGGTGGAACCCGGACGTGAACTTGGTGCTCCATTGCACTCGTTTCGCGGGTCTGCGACGGAAAATTGAAGCGGAACGCGCCTATGGTTTGCGCCGAATGCCAAGCCGCGCCTCGAATTCGCGGGTTGAGCGGTTCGCCGACTCAATCATTTGATCGTAACGCGCGATCAAGCCGTCCAGCGTGGACAGCAGTTCGCTGCGTTTGCGCTGTTGTTCAGCGCGCGTGATGACGGTTCCGGATACATGTTCGCGCGGCGGCGACTTCCGCCGCAGGCGGGACAGAATGGATGGCTGGCGCCCCGATCGCTTCTTGGTCATTGGCTCCCTCCGGGTAGGCAACGGTTATCGATCGTTGGGGCTGTCGATCCGACGATGGTTTATTTCGTAGGAAATCAACCTGACATCCTGCACCAGCGAAGCGAGCGCCACCGAGTGCGCATCCATTTTCTTGAACAGCTCTTCGTGCATCAGGACCTGTCGCTGCTCAAGCGCCGTAAGCTTCTCCAGTCCCGGACCGAATATCTGGTTCATCTCCGTGCGGATCTGCTCGACTTCTTCGGCTTTGGTTTCATAGGCCATGCGCGGCACGGTACGTTTCTCGATCCAGAAAACGAGCGCAACGACCGCCAGCACCAGGAGCCCGACAACACCATACTGTGTGATGATCTCGAGGATGAGCTTAGGATCCCAGGGCACGCCGACCTCCTCGTAACGAAAGCCACGATGGAAACAAAAATGCCCCCGCTGGCACAATGCCCTGCGAGAGCACGCAACACAACACGCCTTCTACGCGTGTCGCAGGATCAGCGCCATTGCTGACTTGTGCGTATTATATGCTACTCATCGTGGAATGTCAACCATTTTGGCAGCAAGAGGCAGGATTTTTTCAACGCGAAGTCGTGCCCGAAACCTCACACGGTGTGCTTCGGCAAGTTCGGCAAGTCTACTGAGCGCCACACATGCCGTTTCCCGCTAAGAATGTCCCAGGGCTTGTAATAGATGACAGATTGCTCCTTGCGAACTCCGGTGTACTCGACGCAGTATGGTCGTGAGATCGTATGGCTGGGTGGATAAACAAAGGGGGGAAAATCACTATATTTCGGTGTACTTTAGCCGTTTCACGCTACCCTACTAGATATAGGTCCGATCCAAGTCAGTATTGATCTATCGGATTCCTTCGTGTTCGATTTCCAAATGTCTTATTCGATCGCATTCGTGCATATTCTCTTTCAAGATCAATCGTGATATAGCATACTACGTAATATGGAAACCAGGTACTCTCCTCGGCTGCCACGTTTGTCATGAGCGCCTGCGGTGATTGTCAAGCGACGTTTGAGAAGGCCAGCAATTCTCAATTTGGCTTTGTACGGGTACTTTCCAATGCCGCTTGCGATGCGCTGGCTCTCAGGCGCTTGTCACGCAAGCTGGCCCGCCGAAAAAGTGGCGCGCACCTCCCCGTTAGCTTTTCCCCTGCTCCCCCGCGCGCGCGGGGGAGCAGGGGCAGGGGATGAGGGGGCATATTGGCAGCCGACTCCAAATTGAGAATTGCTGTGAGAAGGCCCGCAGGAGAATAATGCATGAACCGTTTAACCGTGCGGTGGCGCTGTGTCGAGCAAGTCACAGGCTTGCGCAATCGCCCCCCACAGTGGGGCGTCATCGCCGTTCAGTGCCGGTAAGATGTCAACACTAACCTGAGGCAAAGCTGTACGGCGCGCTGCCGAGCGAATCGACTGCCAGAACGAATCGCCCGCCTTGGTGACTCCGCCGGCCAGCACGACGGCAGAAGGGTTCATGAGGTTTGCGGCGTTGCCGATAGCAACGCCCAGCGCGCGCCCCGCGCGCTCGATCGCGGCGATGGCATGCGTGTCACCCAGCGATGCAGCCTCGGCAACATGCTGCGCGGTCAACCGCTGAATGTCGTTGGCAATAAGCGAACGGAGAATCGGTGCCGCATCCGGGTTGGCCGACAACAGCTCGCGCGCATCTTCGGCGAGGTACGGCCCCGAGGCATAACGTTCGACACAGCCGCGCTTGCCGCATAGACAGAGCGGCCCGGACGGATCAATCACGGTGTGCCCAATTTCCCCGGCCATGCCGTCGGCGCCGCGCCAAACGCGTCCACCGAGTACCCACCCGCCACCCACGCCCGTGCTGACCGTCACATACAGCAGACTGTCACGATCGCGCCCGGCGCCGAAACGCCACTCGCCCAGCGCCCCCATGTTGGCGTCGTTGTCAATCGCCACCGGCGCGCCCAGGCGCGATTGCAGGAGCGCTCGCAACGGGAAATCTTCCCAGCCCGGTACGTGATGCGATAGCTTCACTACGCCGTCGGCGGCACTCACGGGGCCTCCGAAACTCACCCCCACCGCGGCGGGCTGCGCTTCACCGAGCATCTCGCTCACCAGCGTCAGCATCACGGCGACATCCGTTTCCGCCGTCGCGGCGGGTGGCGCCGCAGCGCGCCGCTGTGCCAGCCACGCCGTGTCGCCGCGGCGCAGCAATGCTGCACTGTGCTTCGTGCCGCCGAAGTCCAGCGCCAGCAAGAGCGATTCCATGCCCGCGGCGCGCTACTCCATGTCCTTGAAGATGTCGCCGAGTTCCCGATCCCAAACATCGTCGAGCGGCATAAACGACATCTCCGCGAAATCCTCGGTCAACTTGGCCATGTATTCGCGCACGTGGGCCTGCGGCGCGCGTTCCTCCATTTCGTCCACCTGCGCGCCGATCGACTCGGCCAGTTGCTCGGCCTGCCGCTCCAGATCGCCCAGATCAACGTGCGTCCCGAACATGTGGTTGACGCGCCGCATGACGTCATACCACGCTTTAAAGTCATTCTCGACCGTGATGCCTTGCAGATCCGGCGCCAACTGGGAGAAATCATACATCGGCACAAACGCGTGCATGGCCACATACTCCGCGCCCTTGACTTCCGCCCAGTGCGCCATGTACGAGCCGATGCTCACGCCGCCTTCATAGTTCGAGTAACGTAGTGCGTAATCGTCGAGTTCATCTTTCATCGAGAGCAGGCTGTACGAACAGGAAACATTGCGATCCTTATCATACGGCACGACGGCATAGACGCCACCGAGTGCGACCACGCGCTTGACGCGCAACTCCGCCGCTGCATTGAAGAATACGTCGGCGTAGCGCTCGGCGCCGAGGTGCGGCTCATCGCCGGAGAAGATGACCAGGCCCTTCTTCTCGTTGCCGGTGTACCAGAACTCGTTGCGGTTGAGCCGGATCTCGCGGCGGTGGCCGTCCTTGAACTTCACCTCGGGCCGCAGAAAATGGTGCGTGCCGGGCAACTGGAACAGGTAGAAGCCGTCGGACTTGATGCGCCCGATCCTCCGCGCTTTGGTGTGCTTGACCAGATAGCGGGGCAAGGCTGACGAGGTCGCGCCGGCATCGGCCCACTGCCGCCAGCCGGCGATCATGTACATCTCGTCGGATTTCGGTATCTCGGTCAGGTCCAGCAGTTCGTCCATGGTCAGCCTCTAGTCCATCCCTGCGGAATGCGTGTGCGGCCCTCAGCAATTCTCAATTTGGCTTTGTACGGGTACTTTCCAATGCCGCTTGCGATGCGCTGGCTCTCAGGCGCTTGTCACGCAAGCTGGCCCGCTGAAAAAGTGGCGCTGCCCTCCCCCCGACCCCCTCCCAACTTCGTTGGGAGGGGGCGAGATTCTTAGGGGAGGTGCGCGACGGCTACGCCGCCGTGCACCTCCCCGTTAGCTTTTCCCCTTCTCCCCCGCGCGCGCGGGGGGA